>NZ_CP048797.1 GCF_010748935.1 Providencia vermicola | reverse complement strand
GCCGCCAGCATTGTCAATGCTCCCGCTGCTACCGTCGCTGAAAACACTAGCTGGTAGATGCGACGCTTAGCCCCCGCAGTGCCGCTCATAAAACGCAGGGCTGCCGCTTCATATCGGAAATGAGCGAACTCACCCCGAAGGGTGCTATCTGTCCCCTGTGGCGATTGTGGGCGCTTTGACAGGGCAGGGCGAGGATGGCTGGCGACTTTCTTGATCATCGCTTCACATTTCCCCAGTTTCGCCAATTCAGTGGCCGCTACAGATGCTGTCATGTTGTCACACCTCGTCGCTATGTGTCTTGTTTAGCTGGCGCTCGTACTCGTTTAGCGCCCGGCGAATTTTTGCTAAGGCAGTGGCGCGTTGTCTTAACACGGCATACCTGGTTTCAACTTGCTGGATCAACTCTTGTGCCCAGACAGGCTCTTTCTTGAAGTGCGACATGCTGTAGGCATGACCGCGACCCTTCTTGATATGTGTCGATAGAACCCTTTTCTTTTGTCCGGGAACTTGTTCGACAAATCTGTTGCGATACCACTCTGCAACGAGTGATACGCCTAGAATGCGAACCCGTGTACCGACACGCCCTTGTTCGTCCTCTGACGCTTCTTCACGCGCTGATTTGTGCGCGTTCCAGTACATGTCCGCTTCCTGCTGCGCCTCGACAGCAAGAACCGCTAAGGCGTGATCCAGTTTGCTCCGTACCTCTGCAACAAACTCTCGTCCCTCTGCCTCTAGCAGATCCTCTGTTATCTCGGATCGTTCTTCTTCGAGCTTCGGATCTAGCAGATCTAGCCATCGCTCTGTTGGTAGACTCACCTCAATACCCTCCCAATTCCTATCCAATTCCTATCCACATAACTATCTATCTGGAATTTAAAGCTGATTATTCCAATATTGGAATCTAGTTCTGTCACTAGGCTAACCCATCTTTGGAATTTGTCAAATTTCCCTCTATCTATCTGGAATCTTGATGCTCTTATTCTTTCACAGCCTCTTTAAATATGAATCTATATGTAAAGATTCCAGATATATTGGATATGGCATCAAAGATTCCAAATGCCTCTTTACCACCGTCTCTCGATGCTGGAGGGCAAGCGGTTCTCGATGCGAGGGTAAGGTCTGTTTATCTGAGCCTATCCGTGCAGCGTTCCCATAGGTTCCCTTACTCAACGATCAAAAAGCCACCGAAAAGCAACCTATATGCCCCTTTTGGGCAATTACACAGGCCATCTGTCCCCGCTTTTAGCCTTATTCTCTATCCAACACGCGGCAAGCAATCGAAAAGCAATCTAAAAGCAATCTTTGGAGGATTTCATGAGTCAATTTGTTCTGGGTTTGGATATTGGTTACTCCAACCTGAAAATGGCAATGGGGTATAAAGGTGAGGAAGCTCGCACAGTCGTCATGCCGGTGGGGGCAGGTCCATTGGAACTGATGCCACAACAGTTAACTGGCGGTGCAGGGACCTGCATTCAGGTTGTGATTGATGGAGAGAAATGGGTTGCAGGCGTCGAGCCTGACCGATTGCAAGGATGGGAGCGTGAGCTTCACGGCGACTATCCTTCGACCAATCCATACAAGGCTCTTTTCTACGCTGCACTCCTGATGTCCGAGCAGAAGGAGATCGATGTGCTGGTGACTGGCCTGCCTGTTAGTCAGTACATGGACGTAGAGCGCAGAGAGGCGTTGAAAGCTCGGCTTGAGGGCGAACACCAGATCACGCCAAAACGATCGGTAGCGGTTAAGTCTGTCGTGGTTGTACCTCAACCTGCCGGTGCTTACATGGATGTTGTAAGTTCAACCAAAGATGAAGACCTCCTGGAGATTATCCAGGGAGGAAAAACCGTTGTAATTGACCCTGGGTTCTTTTCTGTAGACTGGGTAGCTCTTGAAGAGGGAGAGGTCCGCTATCACTCATCTGGCACCAGCCTCAAGGCGATGTCGGTGTTGCTACAGGAAACGGACCGGCTAATTCAGGAAGACCACGGCGGTGCCCCTGGCATCGAAAAGATCGAGAAAGCTATTCGTGCCGGTAAGGCCGAAATCTTCCTCTACGGTGAAAAGGTATCGATCAAAGACTACTTCAAGAAAGCCTCAACCAAAGTCGCTCAAAACGCCTTGATCCCTATGCGGAAGTCAATGCGTGAGGACGGGATGGATGCTGACGTAGTTCTGCTGGCTGGCGGCGGTGCCGAGGCTTACCAAGATGCGGCCAAGGAGCTTTTCCCTAAGAGCAGGATCGTACTGCCCAACGAATCCGTGGCATCCAATGCCAGGGGCTTCTGGTTCTGCGGCTGATAGATAGGAGGTCGTTGTGGCTGGTAGCAAATGGGATGGAAAAATATCTAATCTGAACATATCGGAGCAAGCCTTTCCGGAGCTCTATCGTGAACTGTCCCAGATGCAGCATAAGGCGCGTAGTGATCGGCTCCGCGCCCTTGCTCTATTGGGTCTTTATTCTCTTCGATTTTCTGGCAACATTGGGTCTTTTGAGCAACAGAGTTCAGAGAGTCAACCTGCACAGCATCAAAATTCGCCAGTGCAGACTGACGCAAAACTGAACTCTCAACGTGATTCACTTAAAGGAAAACTGATGGGCTCCGTATGACATGAAAGACCACGAGGAGTTCTCTACGCTATCAGCGGCTGAACGTAGAGAGTTAATAATCGCAGAGTTAAAGCGTAAAAGCCGCATTCGCACCCTGTTGCGAGGACTCCCGTTAGATGAAGTTCGGGAGATCATTGACAGAATGAAGGGCGTTCTCAATGAACTGGAGGAAGAGTACAAAAAGCGAGAAGAAGAAGAAAAAGAAAAGCGAGCTCAGGCTGAGCGAATAATGAGCGACATGGAATCCTGCGGTGTGGACATCGGCTTGCTCAACGAAATGTTCACGAGCAGATCAGAACCTGATAATGCTAAATATTCAAAAGACGGAGTTTCGTGGAGTGGGCAAGGACGTCGCCCGGATGCTTTCAAGGGGTTGGGAGCTGTCGAGCTGGAGCGCTACCGTATCCCACAGAAGAAGTAAAAAAATGAGCGCCGCAAAGTTTGGGCGCTCATCTTCTGGTCCGAAATGTCATAGTCTACTCAAGCACACTCTTTCTCCCCACCACCATGCCTTCCTTGTTCTTTGCAGAACGGACATTCAACGCAGGTTCTTTGATTAACAGAGGTGAAGTACGTACACTTGCAGTTGTCGCACACCTCCAGCATTGCGTCCCCACTTCTCAGCTCCGAAGCAAGACACCAGGCATCAGTAATATCAAACGGAGCCCACCGAGCACCTTTCATTCCGGGCACTTCTTTGCGGATTGCGTGATACATTCTAAATGCCTTGTTCAAGGCTTTGATGTTCACAGACCGCAACACGGCTTCTCCACCAATGTTGAAGTAGAGCTGCATTAGAAGAGAGGCCTGTATCTTGGATGTGTGACTATGAATCAGTGTCGCACCACCCCGGAAAGTTCTGGATTTTCGTTCCAGAGTATATCCGTCCCTCTCCAGATCCTGGTAAAGCCGTCTGACCTGTTTGTAGGTCAGGCCAGTCTCGATCATGATGATTTTTGTGATGTACCCAGCAAGGGCCATGTGTCGAGCTGTAACCCAGCGACCCAATGTACCAGAGTTGCCAATGTTCATCTCCACCTCCCACGTCCCTGTAGAGACTGTTGCAGTTTTTTCAATACCGGGTGTGTTAACTCTTCCCGGCTGTCATCGAGAATTTCTTCAATGATGCTCGGAGCAAAACGAAGCGTAAAATGCGTAACCGTTGTTCCAGACATGTGGCGCAACTGGCTGTCTGTTGCCTTAGCCACCAGCTCCGCAAGCTCTCTCGAAACCCCGAAAACTTCCTTTGCCATCTCCGGGTCTCTCGATGCGACGCGGTTAAATAGCAACCAGTAGGCAGCATCAAATTCATCAACACTATGGTTGATAAAAACTACAGGGTCGTAGTCGCCAGAGAGTCGCGTGATGATGTTCTGCTCTGCTGTTTCGAGTTTGAAAGAGATCAACACGCCAGAGGCCAGAGCTTCCAATTGGGAAGGTGTTGCCAGTGACAGCTTTTGAACGGTGTCCATGCCCAAAGAAAATTGTGAGGCCGCATCATCTGGACGTTCTTTTGCCAGAGTGGATAGCAGGTTCCACAATGTCAGATCGAACTCGTAGACGTTTCTATCAGCTTCTTCTTGATCGAGGTTGACGGCTCTTGCATCCCACGCACCAATAATATCCAGTTCCAACATTCCGCCCCCCTCACAAATCACGAAGGTTGCGATAGATAGCCAAGACTCGGCTACCATAGTTTCTGGCTCGGATTTCGTCTTCCCAGGCGTGATAGCGGCCAACGCCAAGCTCCAAGTCATTTGGAGATGACTGAATGGCTTCTGATAGCACCTCTGCCCCAACCATGACGTTGGTCTCTGGGTCGAGAAGATCTGCTGGAGAAGAAACTCTATGACCATTCCACCGGATGCTCACTTGCATAAACCCGACATCAATGGCACGACCGTACTGCTGCTGAAACTCAGCGAGCTTAGCCTTTGCCTGATCTTCCGACTTAGCATAGAAAGGAAGCCCAGGAACGCGAAGCGTCCAAGGCCAAGGACTTATAGAGCCATTACCTCTCCCTGATGCAGATTCGGCCAATGCGACCGAATACACTAGAAGAGGGTCGAGGTTATATGCTTTCGCTGCTTTGTCGAAGATGGTTCCGCTCAGGTCAATAGCATTCGCTGTTGATGAAAGGAGAGCCGCAGACAGAACTAGCGCCTTGGCTTTGTTCTTCATCAGCTTGCCTCCTTATGTCTGAGGGGTATTTCGTGTTCTTCGTCGTACCGCTCCGGCCAAATCTCAGACGGCTTCACACCCAAAGCTGTAGCTATCTCATGTTCCCAGCGTGGACTGGGCTTATAGAGTGCCGTAGACACCACCTGCCGAGATGTTTTGTGTTTTCTGCCCAATGCGGCCAGAGAAAGCCCCTGGATCTTGAGTTTGTACTTGATCCACTCACGTTTCTTCTCTGGGTCGCTTGGGATGTCTATCAATTGGCATTTATCCATTGTTTGCCACCCTTTAAACTGCGTTGTTAGCCATACAAAAAGTGCGTTATTCGATGAACGCTTTTAGAGTTCTTCTATTGTCACAAACTGACACATTTTGCGCCTTTACAAGCCCAAATAATGATGCTGTCAACAATAAAAAACCTTTAAAAACATACACTTAACTTTGTACCGACGGAACAAAGTTACAATACTTTTAGTAATCAATGGGATACGGATATTTTTGCGATAGCAATGGAAAGTGCGCCAAAAGAATGGCGGAAATAGCGCACGGGGAGTGCGGTATTTTGTGATATTAAATAGCGTTTAGGTATAAGTGATTTTAGGGATACAGCGAGGGCTGAAATTGCGAATACAGCAGGAGCTGAGGAGGGCAGGGAAGGCAAAGGCGCATCCCGACCACACAAGGATGATGGTGTTTACAGAAAGAGATATTTGAGAAAGAGAACTCTGCGGTGTTGCAGATGGGGACCAAAGCGTTAGCAATGGCCTATTCCATAGTGTATGCGATTTGTTTGACATGTTCAACTATGTAATGCTTTGTCAATAAACGCCTTGTTCCGTAAGGGCAAACTTTCACATGTGAAAGTTTGAGGGCAAATTCTAATCGAAGAAGTTGCCAATGGAATGGTTGTTTAGCAAAAAATAGTCAAATTTTCACAGTTGCATTTTTTGATGCCGTGGTAAACTGGAGGTAAAGAGTAAGGGGGTTGATATGAAACATGTGGTCAATATTCTTCTGCTGGGAATGGTGCTTCTGGGAATAGCCATGATGGCTGACACACCTTGGGGACTTGGTGTGGCGCTGGCTCCCTTCGGCGTTTGGGGTGCTCGTTTCCTATTTCTGGTTCACAAAAGCCTTTGGGCTGCTGTTATCTTTTGGGGAGGGATCGCTTACTTCCAGTGGCAAGTTGCTTTGGTTGTCGGGGCTCTGTTTGGACTAACGTGCTTTATCCGCGTTGCGCGGTCAGCATATAAAGAGGCACCACCTACCCGGCGCAGAAAAAAACAAACTGGTGGGTTTCAAGATTCCTATGATTTTGACCAGCGCTTCCATATTGGAGCTGGAGACGAATAAGGGGGCCTGCTGGCCCCCTTATTATTTGGTTGGTCTTTTAGAACCTTTGATTTGCTATGTTGTACCCCCTGACGGCAGTCAAATAGCTACCTGAACGGTCTCCAGCTTCCGTCGAGTTCTGCAATACGTTTACCAGCTTGTCCGTAAACTCTTCGTTTTGCTGAGAAAGAACAGGCTGACCTCCTTGCATCATCGGTGAGCCATCCGGGTTACGTTCTGCATACTCCATTTTCAGATTCTGAACAGCCTGGTTCATGCGACCTTCGTTTGTGTCAAACGATTCGGCATAAACAGCGGCTTGGGATTCAGTCAGCCCATAACGGCTTTGAGCGATAGACTGCATCGTTTCTTTGAACTCATCACCGTACTGGTTCATAAACTGCTGCGCGGCTCCACCACCAGCTTCTGCGGCAGAGGATAGCGCTGCTGCATAGAACGCGCCGCGTTCCTCAATGCTCATCCCTTTAGCGGCTTCCGATAGATCAGATTTACCAGTTAACCACTCCTTCGCTGCATCATAGCCGCTTGCAGCAGCTCCCATGACGTTGCGGCCAAGTTTAGCCATACCGACCATCGCATCACCGGCCCAGCCAAACTCCTCTTGCACGGCCTGGTCGCCGCGTTGAGTGGCCGCGATGAATTGGTCGCGTTGTTCAGGTGTCATCGTTCTCATTTGATCCATCGCTCTTGAGAACGCATCAGCGCCAGCTTGACCACCAGCAATGAGAGCTCCACCTGCTTGTTCAGCTCTGCGGCCCATCCAATCACTGGAGTTGTCCCACGCTCCCCACGCCGAAGCGCTCCAAGACATTTCCGGAAGCGAGTTCATAAGGTTATCTTGGGCTTTTTTCAGTTCAGGAGCAGATACATTTCGCTCTGTTTGCTGTGCTTGGTTATGAAGAGCTGACGTACCGGCTGCATGTTCATTTTGAACAAGGGGGCTATTCGTTGGTAACTGCCCAGCTTCTGATGCCGGATTAGTTCCAGCCATCCCAGCCACATTCTCCCGGAATCCGGTTGGGATGTTAGGTCCACTGCCTACAGCCCCTTGAACCTGACCTGGTAGGCCTTGAACATTCGGGCCTTCAATGCCGTTATTTCCGTAAGCATCACCACTAAATGCTCCGTTGCGACCGGACGCGGTATTGATCGCCTGTAGTGCGGCTTGATACCCGCCAAGCTCCTTACCCTGTTCGTAATTTTTGGAGTTGGTCATTGCTGTCATTCGCGCTGCTGCCTGGGCCACTTGAGGAGACATTCCGTAGGCTTGGTATCTTTGCTGTAGTGAAGCCGCCTCGTCTTTAACCGATTGCGGCGCGGCATTTCGGAAATAGTCATTCAGTTGGTTCATGGCCGCAGGGGTTTGTGCTACTGCACCACCGAGAGTTTTAAAGTCGGTATTAGTCATGGAGCCCATTTGGTTTTGGAGCTGACTCATTGTTGTGAAGGTGTCCGATGCAGACACCAGTTCCGAAGCGGACTTGGATAGGTTCTGGGATAAGCTATCGCCCCAGGTTTGCTTGAATGACTCGCTTCCAGAACGGCTGAAACCCTGCGCTAATTGATTTGTCAACGCCTGGCTATCGGTTTGCGAATAGCTCACACCCTTCATGAACTGGGACACATCACTCGCTGACCAGCTTGAAGAGTCTTGAGTTGATGACTCTGTTGCTCCCTTCGCTTGCGCTTTGATGTCCAGGACATCACTGCCGCCGCCTGATTCGCCATTACCACCAGCAGGAACTAGGGCTGTACTGTTTGATTTCACACCAGCAGCGGCCTTCATTGCTGCCCTGGCCTTGCCAACCATAGGCATAAGCATGGACGCAGCTTCGTCAACATCGAGTGTGCCCATAGCCTGCATGGCAAAAGCACCTTTGACAGCATCAGAGTGGCTATCATCCACCTGGAACTTATCCATGAAGTTCTTGGCTTGCTGGTTGATCAATTGGCTTTGAGCTGTGTTTTGCGACGAAACGTTGCGCCCGACATTGGAGAGTCTTGAATAGGCTTGATCCTGACTTACTCCATCAGAAAAACCTCGACCAAGAGTGCTTTGGAAAGCCTCCGATTTCTGACTTTGTAATGCCTGTGCGGAGCTCACGCCTGATGCTAAGGTGGAGCCAAGCGAGAAGGTACTGATCATGCTTTCTGCGCCGTTTGCAATCGCACCACTGAACTGGTTGTGATTGTACGCTGGCTGACTTTGCATAACCGGACCTTGCTTGAGTAGATCTGGCGTTTGCATCTTTTCGTCAACGTGGTCAGAACCACTTATTCTCGATGCCAAGCTGGTGAAGGCGTAGGTGCTACCTGTGACGATAAACAGGGAAATCACCGGAGTGGCCGCAGCCAACATGCCGCCGGTTGCAATCCAGTGTTGCAGAACATCTCCAGTTGAGGAAAGAGCGTACATGGAGTTGAGACCACCAGCACTGAGGCTAGACATCTCATTTGACGCGGCGGTATGAACAAACAGGTTTATAATTGAGAGGACTGGCATCCATAGCTGAATCCAGAGGATGGTTTGTACATATTTCCCGGCTAACTGGAGGCCGAAGCTGCCCATCACGATAATAAAAGCAATGATCGGGGTTATAGCATAAATAAAGCCTTCAAAGAACGTCAGCATTGGTCGGACGACGGTCATGAACATCGACTGCTCTGCGGCCCACTGTGTGTTCCGTTGCTGAATAGCCTGGTTGACCATCAATGCAGAGCCATAATCCTGGAGGTCCTGATAACGTCCTGCTGCGGCTTCATAATAGAGGGGCTCCAGAACGGCGGCTTTCAGATAGTCGATTGATGACGTAGTTGTGGCACCCATCGCTTGAAGCGAATCGGTCAGCTTCGTTAGAGCGTTGTCTCCAGTTGACGTGTCAATACCCAGTAGGCTGTTAAGAGCATCAACAACAACCGGGCTGCTTAGGTTGGCGGTTGCAGTGCTAATAGCCACCCATCCGTCAGTACATGTGTAGTCAGCGCCGTCAGGGTTTGCTGTAGACAAATACAACCTAGTTCCGTAGAGCTGTGAGTTGAATCGCAAAGCTGAGTCAGTTGAACGGTTCATCAACTCATCAAGGGACATTAGGTTGAGATCGACTTTGGTTAACGTGCATTCCCGAATGTAATTGTTCCAGGAACGCCTCACGTCAACATAGCCGCCTCCATTTGCTGAGTTAAGCGCAGTAAAAACTCCTGTGTCATAGGCTCGCCGTCTGACGTCATTCAACAGTTTCAGTGTTTCGGAAAAGTGGCTTTCCGTGACATTGGGTACGATTACCCCATATCCAGTTTCAAACAAATTGGTGATGGTGTATCCCACGTTGGATATGACACCTCCAGCAAAGCCTACCCCAATAGGGACATTGGCGACGACTCGAACCTGCCCTGTATAAGCGTCCTCGATAGTCACAGTTGTGGTTGGGCCGAAGAAACAGGCATATAGAATCCAACCTACCAGCACTTGCTGGAGGTTGATTTGCTTTGCGCCCTGAAAGACGGACTGAATACAGATCATCAAGACCCCAAGAAGCAGGCCAATACTGACCATCTTCTCGAAATCCCCGGTGCCGGTGATCATTGATACTGCAATCAGGATTTGCTCCAGAAAAGCAGAGTCACCGATAGAGTGGATTGAAAAAGATCCCATTCCAATAGCTCCTTAGTTCGTGCTAGGAGGATTGGACAAAGTTGCCAGCATGTATTTTTGCTTGCGGATGTTGTCCAGTAGGTTGTTGTATTTCTCAATTTGGCTTGCCAGATCGCCGTATTGAGAGGACAGGATTGTGTATTCAGCACGGATTTGCTGTTGCGATTGCGCGAGAAGCTCTAGTGCCTCTTTCTTGTAGGGTGATTTGCTGTTAGCCATCGCAATGCGAGCTGCGCGGAAGAACTCTTCCGAGAAGCTATACATCATGGTCAGGGCTATCGCTCCTGATGACTCTGTTGCGAACAGGTTAGCGCCGTCCTGTGAAAGGACAGACAAGTTACGAACAATGGTGCCAATCCCTCCGGGGAGGTTAGAAACAAAGGCCTTTTCTGGGTCGGTTAAGGTTCCAGAGTTCGTTGCGTATTTGTAGATCACACCAGGTGTAGAGCTTGTTCCTAACAGCATATCGGTGATCTGGTTCTTGATACCTTTGAGCACGACAGTTTTATTGCTGGAGCCAGCACTCAGGCAGTTGGTCGTATCAGAATCACAGGAATAGATCTCAACAGAACCGCCTGAAATCAGGTCTGACAAGGTGATCTTGTTACCTGGTAGGGTCGTCAGAGGGGTTGTTTTCGCACCAGTGCCGGTTGAGTTCGGGTCGTTTACCAGATCACCAATGATGACTGTGCCGGTTAAAGACATGATCGCTTCAAGAAGGGTGTTATCCCCGTACTGGAACCAGGTGTTGGCGTTGTTGCTCTTGAGTTGCTTCCAGACGATGTTGCCAATCATCTTGTTGTATTCGTCAGGTTTGTTGGCTTTCAGTTCTTCCAGAGGACTCTTGCCGCTGGTTTCCTGCTTGGACCCGAAGAAGTCTTCATACAGGCCGGAAGTTGTCGCGGTTATAGAAGCATCAGTTTTGTGTTTAAGGTCCATGCCGCTGGTTAGGTCGTTCACGAAACCTTGAGCGAGCTGGCAGGAGTTGCCCAGATGTTGGTTGAGCGCTTGCACTTTCTTCTGGAAGTTCTCTATCCACTTCGCTCCGTCCGGGAAAACGTTATCGAGCGCAAGCTGGAAGGCATAGCCCTTGGCGTTGGCTGCTACAGCCCGAAGGAGTTGGACAATTTGATCCGCGTTAATGAAGGAAAGCGAACCGCCGAACAGATCTACACCACCGCAACCAGCTTTCCATGATGGAGGGGCAAAGCTCACCAGGTTCTCGTCGAAGATTCGTGTCTTTGCAGTGAACCGGCCACCAGCTAAAACGCCACGTCGTTGGCTTTCATAAACCCCAGGTGGTGTTGTGTTGCTCATTTCATTGAAGAGTTTGTCCATCTGTGATTGGAGGCCGTTAGCGGCTATCGCCCCTGTCGGTGCCATGACGAGACTGGCCGCCACACTCAGGGCAAGCAGGCTCCTTTTTAATGTCTTGTGCGTGACCATCTTAGTTCTCCTGTAATTTGTCCCGGATGTACTTCATGAGTTGTTCCGGTGGCACAAAGTTGTCTTTATCGCCGCTCGCTTGAGATAGTTGTTTGAGGTCAGAGCCCAGCTCTGGTGAGGCCAAGCGTTCGGCTATGTTGTTTTCTAGGTTGAGTACCGGACGTGTACGGTTAAACTCTTCGTCTGTGACCCAACCATTGCGTTTTGCTGCGACCAAAATCCTGTGATTCAGCTCAGGAAGAGACATTGGCCCTTGTCCTATAGGAGCGAACTGACCGTCTGGAGATGCGAGGTAAACAGCAGGGAAAGTTACGATACCAAGTTGTTTGGCATGGCCTTCATCGGTTTTGTAATGGGGGAAAAGCCCACTGGGGAGTGGTTTGCCGTCCATAGATACAGGAATGATCGAGAATCCTTCTCCTTGTTCCAACATCTTGATGAGCGGTGCTTGCAAGTCACTGTAGTCATCGTCGGACTTGTAGAAGAAGAATATCCCTACGCGTTCGGCTACGCTTTTGAGTAGCATGTTTTTGGCGTTACCAGCGTCACGATCAACTTGTTGTGAGGCAAACGTGGCAGCAGGACGTCGAGTAATTTCATCCAAGAAAGGATCACCTACGACCGCCAGCTCTGTAGCATCGGAAAATTGTTCAGAGCGATCTATCGCAAATCGTTGCAAGTAGAGAAACGTCCTGACGTTTTCAACGGTAGGATTGTTCCAAGCAAGGTCTTTGTACTTGGGTAAGTTTTCCCGGAACCATTCCGCTGAGAACATTTCTGGGCCGCTCGGAAGCGGAGCAGCAGGCTTAGGCTGTGTAGGCTTCGCTTCTGCCACAGGCTTTGGTTTGGGCTTTTCGGGTTTTTTCTCTGGTTCTTTGGGCTCTTCCTTGTACCAGAACCAACCCTCTTCCTTTCGCTCATAAAAACCAGGTCTTGTGCCATCTTGAGCCCAAGCCTGGTGTGATGCCCCCAGCGTGAGCGCTGCAAGGAGCAGTAAATTCAAAGGTGATTTTTTCATAGTCTCACGCACGTATTTTCCCATGCTCGATATGGTAGAGGTGGGAGGCGTGAAATTAGGCAGGTGTAAGCGCCCATTTAGGGCGCTTAGAGCGTTTTATTTGTCAACTTTCACATGTGAAAGAATTGACCAAACTATTTGGTCGTGTCCTCTTCAACTTCTGTCGCTTCTGCGGCCATCTTCATCTGCTTCTCGACCATGCGTTTTTGGGTGATGTAGCGGATAACCATCTCGACAGCGCTGTTCAACGCAAGGATTCGCATCGCTCTGGTGGATGCAACGTAGAGCAGGTTTATTTCATCGTCACGGGCCATTGGGTCGAGCTCTGGGTCCAGGACATCCGGAAAGTCGTCATAGAGCTGAACAAAGTCCCACTCCAACCCTTTGCACCGATGAGCTGTTGAGACCGTAATGTCAGCCCCAAACTCTTCTTTGACTGTATTGCGTCGTAGAGTGGTGAGTCGTTCAGGGATTTCATCGTAGCTGTTGATGATCTTGACAGCCCTCATCATCTCAGGGTCTTTGGTCGCCTTCGCTACTTCTTGATACTCGAAGTAGTCTTCATACTCATCAAGCAGTTTCTTATTCTTTACCCGGTCTGGCTCTGCCATCGAAAACCAGTACAAATCCTGGAGCTCATTGATCTGGTAAGCGTCGATTCCACCGACCCAGAATACCTGCGCTCCGGATTCGGTCGCAGAGAGCGCCGTCTCTATAACCCCCATGACGGTTCGGTGAAGTATTGCGCGGTGGCCCACGTCACCTGGTAAAAACATGAGTACCTGATCTGCTGGTCCCCGGCCAACAACAGGTCGTGTTTCACCTTTGAGTTCAAGAAGGGCGTTTGCCACCAGCGAAACGTTGGGGCCAAAGCGGAAGCTATGAGTGAGATAGAGTTGGTCGGCGTTCATGAGCTCTTTGCTATCAAGGGCGTTGTTTGCGCCTCTGAACCTATAGATCTGCTGGTGGCGATCTCCAACCAGGATTACCTTGCAGTTCTGCTGTAGGACGATGCTACTTGTTACGGGGTTAGCGTCTTGTGCCTCATCAAAAAGAATGGTGGTGTACCGGCGAGACAGATTCGGCATCCCGAGCTGATACTGTTTGAGGTAGCAATCGTGTACGGTCGGGAACGGATCTTGAACGTTTGTCATCCGTTTCCATATGAGCTCAGCACCTTCGACCACCTGGATTTGGTATCTCTCCTGTTTGGACGTAAGCACTTTACCCGTATCGGCGCGAGCAAAATGCGTATAAAGAATCCGCATGTCTGCACTACACATAAAGGCGTTGAGCGTATCGAGAATATCTTTGGCAAACGTCCAGTTCTTGGTATTCACCGCTTGGGCAATATCGGTGAGCCTTAGGTTGCCGGAGAGTTTGTGCTGGTAGCCCCTTCCTATAGTGGCGTAGGCAAGCTGGTGGGACGTTTTGCAGTCTACGTTTGCAGGAAACTTTTCTCTTGCCTCGTCGCGGATAGCCCTGTTGTATGCCAAGTAGAGGATACGTGAATCGAGGTTGTTGTGGGCGTACTTCACCAGTGTCGTGGTTTTACCCGTTCCAGCGTAGGCCTTAACGACAAGGCGAGGCCCTTTGTACTGAGTGATCAGTGATTGTTCTGGTGTGTCAGGAGGAAGTTGTTTCATGAGGCCCCCTACGACAAACACATCTGGAGAGTGATGCGCTTCTTTTGTGTCGAGAGGAACGTACTGATCCGCTTTTCTTCTCGGGGGAGGGATACTTCACAATCCAGATCTGTCCACCAGTCTGGGGCTTTACCTTGAGCCACCTCCGTAACCCAACTATGGAGACGGTGTAACCAGCGATAGTCGCCAATAGATGAGGTGGCTAGTGTCATAGCCTCCTCAATCTTGGTTTGAAGAGCCGCAGCTCTGTGTCGCCACTCTTCTGAATATTTAGCCTTTCGCGCCATCAGTTTTCCTCTTTCTTTTTCCCTCCCTTACCAGCTTTAGCGAGCTCTTGCTCCAACCCAGAAATTTTGGTCAGTGCATCATTGAGTCTTTGTTCGAGGCTCTTGGCCTGCTGGTCTTTTTCCTGCAACTGACCAGCCATCATGCCTTTGTCTTGAACAAGAGCGCGAGCTTCTGCTTCGGCGCTGGATAATTTGGCGTCCAGCTTTTCTACCTCTCCAGATAGGCGCTGGCACTCTCGTTCAGCGGATTCGCCATGAGCTTTGGCTGTGGCAAGGGAGTCCTGTGATTGGGCCAGTTTGGCCTGTACATTTTCGAGCTGCTCTTTCAACGATGTTTTTTGTTCCTGAGCGGCCCGGAGCTTTTCTGTCTGCTCTATACTCTTGCCTTTTTGCTCCTCCAACTCACCCTCTGTAGTTGCCAATTTTTGGCTCAAAGAGCGATTTTCGCTTTTAGCTTGCTCCAGGTGATCCTGTGCTCGGGTCAGATCTGCGGCTTTCGCCTCCAGCTTGCCCTCCAACTCAACGATCCGCTTTTCCAGCTTATCAATGTCAGCCAGTGAGCGTTCTAGCTCCGCAGACTTGAGGGATAGCGAGTTTTCTGCCTTACCAAGGGCCGCATCGAGCTCTGATTTTTTGTTGGTGAGAGCTTCAAGTTGTTCTTCCAGTAGCTCAGCCCGTTCGGTGGCATCATTTGCCATGTCCACGGCTTGCTGCATATCTTCCTGGTACTCAATTTCTTTCTGTCGTAGCAGTTCACGCTCGCGCTCAAGCTGTTCATCGGCGCTTGCTTTGGCTACCGTATAGATCTTCTGTAGGAAGAGCTCAGCATCGCTCATAACCGATTCTGGAAGGACTACCTCTACCAGCTCTTCATCGAGGGAGTGTTCCTCTGACCACTGTTTGAGATACGTTGAAATGGTGGTAAAGCTCCCCTTGCCAATGATGTCTCTGATAGCGATGACCGTTGGGCGTTTACCGGCGTCCTTGAGCTTTTGGGCCGCAGCCGCTACATCGTCAAACTCAACCAATTTTCTTGCCATGAGAACGTTCCTTTTAATTTGTAATGTTTACGATAATTACGATAATACGGTAATTATCATAATTATATATCATGCTGCTGTCGATTGGAATTGTTTGTGTGGGACAAAGCCCTTCCGGCTGCGGAAAAGCCTTGTTACGCGGTCACGCTGATTCATCCAGGGAAGGATTCGATAGTGACTCCACCGAAGGTGCCAAGGATTTCCGATGCCGCTTTATCAGATCGAGTTTTGCGTTGTTCTGAGGCGTCAAAGTTACGAAGCAATTTGAGCTGAACATCCTTATCCTGGAGCACGATCAGGGGCATTGGCGCGGTAACGGTTTTGAGTACCCCTGCGGCCATGACGTTTGCCACCGGTTGAACCTTTACTTCCCTTCGCTCCCGGAGATAAGGCTCCGGGGTGCTGGCGATCTTCTGGATAAGCTGCTCCAGGGGAAGTTGATAGTCTGGCCCAGATCGCTCCAGCTCCTCTCTGATGCGTTGCAAAAGCTCCTCTTTTACGGGCTTCTTCAAAGAGTCCTTCCGTTGCCAGGTGAAGCGGATAGAGTCGATGTCGCCATTGGTATAGCACCGAATTTGTCTGTAAAGGTGGAGAGTCATGACACCAGGGCAGTCCGCTCGAAGTGCTTCAAACCTCTCTTGCCTGGTGGGGTACGTCGAGATAATGAACTCCTCGATACCAGCTTTGGCCGCGTTGATGCGTTCAACCGTCGCCGCAATTTCGTCAGCTACACCAATCCTGGAAGGGGAGAACCAGAGTACCCCCACGGTGCGCCTGGCAGACTTCTGCGAATAGTCTGGGTTGATGTGAAGATCTCTGTAGCTGTGCGCTGCCAGCTCAAGAGCTTCGCGCCCAGTTTGTTCAGTTACGACAATCTTGTTGACGGGCTCGTTCTCCATTCCTTTTCCGGTAGGAGGGATGGCCGCAACTTTTGCGTACCGTGGCGGTAGTCGTTTGATAAGAGAGGACAGGTTCGTTAAGTCGCGGCACATGGCCGAGAATTGTTCTGATATGAAGTTTTTAGCCATGCTGCCGCCTATGTGTGGGTTTGTTCTAACAGTTCATTGGTTACATAGTAGACAGATTTAGACCATCATGCAATGAGGGGGAGAGGCAAGAATACGCCTCCGCTTCGCGTCGGCGGGTGCCCTGTTTGACCTTCGTGTGTGAGATTAGATTGAGAAAGAGAGAGAAAAAGAGAGAAAGAAGAAAAGCGCGGGGCAAGCCAGAAATGTGGCTGAGGGGGACTGCTGGGGTGGGGCTGGCACCCTCTATACCCCACTTTGCATGATGGTCTAACTTTGTGGTTATAGGACGACTTTTAGGGGTCGGTTCCGGCTGAGGGCGAAATGACACCCTAAGCGTTAGCTCTGTGTCGTTGCACGATGTCAGCGACGGTATTCTTGCTGATACCGAGCTCGCGTGCGATCCAGCGATAGCTGCGTCCCTCGGCCCTCATCGCAACCACCTTAGGCAAAAGTCGGTCTGATTTTGGTCGCACTCCGGCCTGACGACCAAGCCTCTTACCACGTGCCTTCGCAACAGCAAGGCCTGACTTGACCCGCTCGCTGATGAGATCCCGCTCAAACTCCGCAATGCCGGAAAGAAACGTCGCCAGCATTCGTCCATACGGCGACGAAAGATCGAACGCCATTCCATTCATGGCTATCACGGAAACCTTCCAGTTCTCCAGTTCACGTAGCGTATTGAGCAGATCGAGCGTCGAGCGCCCCCACCGGGAAAGCTCAGTGACCAGGATTGCATCAATTTGTCTGGACTGGGCAAGCGCCAGGACTTTCTTTCGCTCGGCCCGGTCGAGTTTAGTTCCTGAACCTGTTTCCTTAAATATTCCCACCACGTCGTAGCCGGCACAGCCGGCGAAGGCTCGCAGATCAAATTCCTGGCGTTCACAAGACTGATCCGCTGTTGAAACCCGGCAGTAAATGGCGGCACGATGTCCCAATTGAACCCTCCTGGATTTTTGTATCGGAACGCCCTGATTTATATGGGCTGGCTGTTGTCCAAAACAGACTATACTTCAAAAGGGACGAATTTGTATGTCACGACGCCATATTTTCACCGAACGGCAGCGAGCAGCGCTGTTCGATCTGCCCACGGACGAACTGTCGCTACTGAAGTTCTACACGCTGGGCGATGATGACCTGGAAAACATTAGGCAGCGCCGCAGACCGGAAAACAGGATTGGCTTTGCCCTGCAACTTTGTGCCTTACGGGGTCAGTTTGGATATCGAAAATTATTGTACTATAAGGGCTTCCCCGGCGTGTCAACGCCGGTGTTTATGGTTTCTGTCTGCTCTTCAGTAAAAATAAAGGGGAGAGACTGCGGTACTATAAACGGCCATGATGAATCGTCATCGATTCGGACCCTGATGAAAGACGCGCGTGAGGTTCTTGTTCGTTAAGCGGATACGTATATCCTGTACAATAGCCAGATAGGCCTCACGGGGTCTAACCCTTTATCATCAACGAATTGCAGGTCAGATGGTTATTTTGTTTCGTGCTTTAGCTGGCTGAGTACAGCCTGAAATCATCACCGTAATGCAATGATGCCCAGCACAGCCTTGCGTTTTTGGCGGCGATGGCTACAACGGCACGCCAGTATCCTCTGCGATCGACCAGTGAACAGACCCAACGACTGAATAAATCAGTCCTTTTCTCGGCACCAATCAGAACCGAACGAGCCCCCTGAACCAGTAGCGTTCGCAGATACGAATCGCCAGCTTTAGTTATCCTGCCAAGCTTTGATTTCCCACCACTGCTGTACTGCGATGGCGTTAGTCCCAGCCAGGCTGCCAGTTGTCGCCCATTTTTAAAATCGTGTGCATTACCGATACTGGCGACCAGCGCACAGGCCGTTGTGGGACCAATCCCTTTCAGTTCCATCAATCGCTGGCTGCGGTGATCTGTTTTTGCCATGCGGGACAAAATCCGGTCATATTCAGTAATATTATCTTCAATACGATCAATGTGTTCCAGCAGGTCATTAACACATTGTTGAACCTGAAGTGGCAAAGAACTCTTCTGCTCAGAAACCATGTGACGCAGGGCATCTGTACTTTGTGGGGCGATGACACCGAATTCCGATATCAAACCTCTCAATCGGTTATATGTTGCTGTTTTCTCTTCGATAAAACCCTGTCTGATACGGTGTAGGCATTGCATCGCCTGCTGGCTCTCATCCTTCACTGGTACAAACCGCATATGCGGGCGACGAACTGCTTCACAGATAGCCTGAGCATCAGCTGCATCATTTTTGCCTGATTTACCGGCCATGCGGTAAGGAGATACAAATTTAGCAGCCATCAGCCGTGGTTCATGACCATATTGCCGAAACAACCTTGCCCAGTAGTGAGCCCCGGAGCATGCCTCCATCCCGATAACACAGGGAGGTAAACTGGCAATCAGCTCAGGAAGGGCAGCACGCGATACTTTGGGTTTAACCAGAACAGTTTTACCGTGTTGGTCAACGCAGTGAACAGCGAACACATTTTTAGCAAGATCGATACCGACAGTCGTGATGGTCATAACGAATCCCTCCGGGGCTATGTTTACCCCATGATTGCACAAGAGTTAATCAGGCGCATATCCAGGGGAAGTCCCTTCCATTCGTTAAGGCTATTTTTTGACCTTTCGACTTTAGCGGGTCTCAACCGACGAAACTTACCGGAAGCCGGTATCCTGTTGCTTTTCCAGATATAATCCCCTGTCAGATTAATGTGCTCCCAGCCTAACGGCGACAAATGTGACAGCAGTTGCTCGTTGATCTTCACCCCTTTACGCTTCAGGGCATCGATCGCCCTTTCCATATAGACGGTATTCCACAGTGAGATAGCAGCCGTCAGCAGCGTAAGCCCACTGGCGCGATAACTCTGATTTTCCGGTTTTCGGTCCCTGATTTCACCCAGCCGGTGCAGGAATACCGCCCGCGCCAGCGCGTTACGGGCTTCTCCTTTATTCAGCCCCGCCTGTACTCGCCGACGCAGTGTAGGATCGCGGAACCAGTCGAGCATAAACAGCGTTCGCTCAATGCGGCCAATTTCTCTCAGTGCTTTGGCAAGTCCGTTTTGCTTGGGGTAGCTGGCCAGCTTTTTCAGCATCAGAGATGCTGTCACGGTTCCCTGCTTTATCGAGGTCGCCAGACGCAGCACTTCACGCCAGTGAATTTCGATCTCTTTCAGATTCAGGCTGGTCGTTGATATCAGTGACTGAAGCGCCGGGTACCGGTCTGCTTTCCCTTGGATAAACAGCTTCTTGTCGTGGAGATCCCTGATTCGCGGACAGAACGCAAATCCCAGCAGATGCATCAGGGCAAAGACATGATCGGTGAAACCCGCTGTATCGGTGTAATGCTCCCTGATTTCCAGGTCGCTTTCGTGGTACAGCAAGCCATCGAGAACATGGGTTGAATCCCTGACTCGACTGATTATGCAGGTATAAAACGGGCTGTATTGATCCGAAATATGGGTATAAAACTGACGTCCGGGCTCCTGCCCGTATTTCGGGTTAACCTGCCCTGCGTAGCGGCCTGAGCTGCCTGTTCTGAAATTTTGTCCGTCTGATGATGACGTTGTCCCGTCTCCCCAGAATGCCGCAAGTGGTCTTTTCCCCTGCGCGTTTACCAGCTCTGCAAGGGCGGCTGAATAGGTTTCGTCGCGGATGTACCATGCCTGGATATCTTCCAGTGATGATTTGGTGCTTCCGGGGCAGGCTTCCGCCATTTTGGTCAGACCAAGATTGATGCCATCCGCAAGGATGGTGGTGAGGAGCAGGCGGGTATCGGGACGGGTAATGTCATTTTTTATATGCGAAAAATGTCGGGTAAACGTCGTCCAGCTGTTTACCTCATCGAGAATTTCCGTGATTTTAGGACGCGGTAGCATGCTGTAAACCAGCTCTGCCAGCGGTGAAACCTGCACCGGGACGCAATTATCCAGCGGAGATACTTTTACTCCCCTGTCAGATATTTCCACATCGGGCAGCTCACCAAGGGCAGCCATGGCATTGACCTCTTCAAGTCTGGACTGAAGCAGGGTCATACGGCTGGTAATGTACTCATGATAATCAGCAGATACGGGCAGGGGTAGCGCCGGTGTGAGTTTGTCAAAGTCCTTTTCGGGAATGAGGTAATCATCAAAGTTTTTGTAGCGGCGTGAGCCTTTAACCCAGATGTCCCCGGAGCGCAATGCCCCCTTAAGCTCGCTGAGCGCACAAAATTCATAGTACTGCCGGTCAACACCCGCAGGTGTAATCACCACCTTGCGCCAGCTTTCAGGGACAAACTCAAGCGGCGCTGTCGCCGGAACTTTACGTGACTGCTTCCGGTACATATCCTTGATCACAACCAGCGCATCAGCCAGAGGTTGCGCTGCCGGGGTGGCGACTAACTGTAAAGCGGATAACATGCGCGGGGCATATTTCCGTAATGTGCTGTATTTCTCAGTAATAATATGCAGCGGATCAAAATTATTTTTCCTGGCGAGATGGCGTGTTTCCTCCAGACTGGCGACAAATTCAGGCCATGGCAGTATGTTTTCTATTGCGAGCCATGGATCGCCACCGGAATCACGGGCTTCAGACAGTGCCTGGCCGACATCGATGTACTGCCTCAGTTTTGACTGGATCAGCTTTCCGGTCTGCTGAAGGCGCTCAGCCTGTGTTCTTTTGGCTTTGCTGAACAGGCTGTTCAGCATGCGTTCATGCAGCTCAATCACTTCATCTGTCAGTGTGGCTCGGGCTTCTTCCAGCACGCACACCAAGATCGCATGACGCCGGGCTGCTGAAAATCGGGTCAAATCCCGGCTACTCATCTTCCGGCCTTCCCGCGCCAGTTTCAGCAACCGGTTCTGGTGAATGGTACGATCTATACCTTCCGGTAACGCCAGCGATTCAATGCTACTGAGCCGATCAAGGTGTTGTAGCACGTTCTTACCATTGATTTTACCTGGCGGTTGCAGAAGCCATGTCAGTCTGGAAAACTGATTATCTGAGGACTCAAGTAAACGATCAAGGGCATCCCTGTGAGCCGGAGTTAACGGGGCATTCAGGGTCTGAAATACGATTTTATCGCCGCCAGCCATGGCCTCCGCACAGGTACGCTCCACGACATCAATCGCGGGGATTATCACGTTGTTCTTCCGGAGCCAGACCAGCAGTTCTTCGGCCAGGAGAATACCTTTATCGGTGCGCGTCGCCATCGGCAGCAGGTGTGTAATACAGTCCTGCTGTATTTTGCCGGTGAACGCTTTTACGCCAAGATAGCGGTACAGTTCGGTTAAATGCTCGCGCCGGGTGGTATCCCTGCCGGAAAGGTAAGCAGGCCAGAGATCCCCGGTAAGTTTTAGCCTGCTGGCGATATGCTTCAGCAGCGCATCAGAGGGTGGGATTTTTTTATCCGGTGCAAAGCCGACATTTTTCAGATAGCAAAGAAGGACGGCAAAACCAAAACGGCTGGCAGGTTTACGGTGAGCACTGATAAGCGCCAGATCATGCTCACTGAAATAGGCCATTCGTGTCAGCGTTAACTCATCGTCCGGTAATGCCAGTAATGATTCTCTTTCCGACAGAGAAAGAATCTGCCTCCTTGCCATATAGTTTCCCTCATAAATTATCCGATGCGGTATTTTTAGCAAAAATGGTTATCGCATAAGGGTACACCCTGACGCCATATTCAAAACGTGACGGCACACGATGAATGACATAACCTATATGCGATAGATTAAATGCAATAACTTAAATGCGATAACGTGGTGGAAAAATGTTCATCAGAGCTTATTTAAGGGCATCGACGGAAGATCAGTTCGCCGATCGGGCAAAAGAGATGCTGGAGCAGTTTGTTCAGGAGCGGGGACATAAAATAGCCAGTTACTACCGGGAGAACATCAGCGGTACAAAACTTGACCGCCCGGAACTGGGGCGCTTACTGATGGACAGTCACCGCAATGATATTTTACTGGTCGAGCAGATAGACCGTCTGACCCGTCTGAGCAACAGCGACTGGATGACGCTGAAAAAGCAAATCGAGCAACACGAGCTGCGGATTGTCAGCCTCGATGTACCCACCTCATGGCAGGCGCTGTCAGATAAAGATCCTTCGCAGGCTGACCCAATCACCCGCGCCGTGATAACCGCCATCAATAATATGCTTATCGACCTGATGGCCGCGATGTCGCATAAGGACTGGCTGAGCCGCCGCCATCGGCAGAAGCAGGGAATTGAACGGGCACATACGCTGGGAAAATACCGGGGCAAACAGGCCGATCAGGAACGACATAAGAAAGTTCTGTATTACCGACAGGTCAAGAAACTGAGCATAAGAGAAACTGCTGAAGCCACCGGTTACAGCACATCTCAGGTCTGCAGGATTCAGGCCCTGTTCAGGCCTGAAAATTAAGCACATTTTCTGAGGCTGGAAATCAACTCATGCTGACAGCCTGAGCCTGTTGGCATGGTAAGCAATGTGCTCACCAATAAAGCTGGAAATGAAATAATAGCTGTGGTCGTAACCAGTATGATATCGGAATGATGCGTTGATGTTCATCTCGTTGCACACTCTTTCAAGACTTTTAGTGCGTAACTGATCTTCATAAAAGGCGTCACTTAATCCCTGGTCAATAAAAATTTCTGGTAATTTCGCACCCTGTAAAATGAGACTGACGGGATCGTAGTGCTCCCACGTTTTTTTATTTTCACCCAGGTACGCGGTGAATGCCTGTTGTCCCCATGGCACCTGAGAAGGTGACACTATTGGTGAAAATGCCGATACACTCACATATTCATCAGGATTTCGCAGCGACAGAACCAGCGCTCCCAGCCCCCCCATGGAGTGACCGGATATTGATTTCCTTGATGTTACAGGTAAATGCTCCATGACAACATCCGGAAGCTCATGGAGAATATAGTCATACATCCTGTAATGCGTGTTCCACGGATGTTCCGTCGCGTTCAGATAAAATCCGGCACCCTGGCCCAGATCGTAGCTGTCAGCATCTGCGACATGCTCTCCACGGGGACTGGTATCAGGAACAACGACGATGATGTTGTTCCTGGCGGCATAATGCTGCATACCCGATTTGGTGATGAAATTCTGCTCCGTACAGGTCAGACCCGAGAGCCAGTACAGGACCGGCAGTTTTTCTGTTGCTGCTTTGGGGGGAAGATAAACACCGAAATTCATCCCACAATTAAGTGTTTGTGAATTATGGCGGTATACGTTTTGCCAGCCGCCAGCGCTGGCATGCTGCTCGATGAGTTCCATCAGCCTCTGTCTCATGGTTATTTCCCCTGACAGGGAGTCAGGGGAAGTCTCTTTATAGCCGGACGTCAGATGAACGTATAAGCCGTGATTTTGTTACCCGCAGGGTCTCGCAGGTAGGCTGCATAGGCTCCAGGGAGATGGCTGCGCGGGCCAGGCTGACCTTCATCTTTCCCTCCGGCGGCAAGGCCCGCGGCGTGGAAAGCATCAACTTCTTCCGGACTTGCAGCTGCAAAGCCGACAGTAACGCCGTTGGCCGATGGCGCTTCACCGTTGCCCGGATGTGCAATAATAAAGGCTGGCTTTTCGCGACCATAAAGTACCCAGCCATTGCCAAACGGGCCGAGGTTATTGATGCCAAGCGTACCGAGGACAGCATCGTAAAAATCAGCGGATTTTTCAACATCGGATGCACCGATGAAGACGTGGGAAAAAACGTCATTACCAGAAATTACAGGTGTTGCCATGATCCATTTCCTTCAGTTGGTTTGACTCAGTTAAGACGCTATCAGTAACGGATTACCGTACGGATTGATTTACCTTCATGCATAAGATCGAAGGCCTCATTGATTTCATCCAGCGTCATCGTGTGGGTAACAAATGGCTCCAGTTCAATTTCACCCTTCATGGCATCTTCTACCATGGCCGGAAGTTGCGTACGGCCTTTCACTCCGCCGAAAGCAGAACCTTTCCATACGCGCCCGGTAACGAGCTGGAATGGACGGGTGGATATCTCCTGCCCGGCGCCGGCCACGCCGATGACAATGGACTGGCCCCAGCCACGGTGAGCACTTTCCAGCGCCGCACGCATAACGTTGACGTTACCGATACATTCAAAAGTGTGGTCAATGCCCCATTTGTTGATTTCAAGCAGCACATCTTTAATCGGTTTGTCATGGTCGTTCGGGTTGATGCAGTCGGTTGCACCGAACTGACGGGCAAGTTCGAATTTGGCCGGGTTGGTGTCGATAGCGATAATGCGTCCTGCTTTTGCCTGGCGAGCCCCCTGAACGGCAGCCAGACCGATTGCGCCAAGACCAAAAATAGCGACAGAATCTCCAGGCTGTACTTTCGCTGTGTTGTGAACAGCGCCAATCCCGGTAGTCACGCCACAGCCCAGCAGGCAGACGTGTTCATGGTTTGCCTCCGGGTTAATTTTTGCCAGAGAAACCTCGGCCACTACCGTATACTCACTGAAGGTGGAGCATCCCATGTAGTGGTAAAGAGGCTGGCCATTGTAAGAAAAGCGGGTGGTTCCGTCAGGCATCAGTCCTTTTCCCTGAGTTTCGCGAACCGATACACAGAGGTTCGTTTTCCCGGACTGACAGAATTCACACTCCCCGCATTCGGCGGTGTAAAGCGGAATCACATGGTCTCCCGGCTTCACGCTGGTCACGCCTTCACCGACCTCCACGACGACACCGGCCCCTTCGTGGCCGAGAACCACCGGGAAAACGCCCTCAGGATCGTTCCCGGAGAGGGTAAAGGCATCGGTGTGGCAGACACCGGTGTGGGTATTTTTAATCAGCACCTCGCCTTTTTTAGGTGGTGCAACATCAATTTCAACAATCTCCAGGGGCTTCCCTGGTGCAAATGCAACGGCAGCACGTGATTTCATATGTAAATTATCCTCAATGTGATGGCTTAGCTATTTAAGATAGGCGCGAACCAGTTCAATCGTATCGTCAACGGATTTACTGATTTCATGGCTGTAGCTGTCATTCTGGTCAAAGGTTTCCCGTATGTGGCTCTCGAGCACCTCTGCCATAAGACCGTTAGCTGCTCCGCGAACGGCAGCTATCTGCTGAAGAATGGAACGGCATTCAGCACCATTTTCCAGCGCTCTTTCCAGAGCATCAATCTGACCCCGAATGCGGCGAACACGGGTAAGGACCTTTTTTTTCTCTTCAGGAGTACTGGGCATTATTTACCTCACCATTTTTGATTTTATATACTATAGTGGAGTATATAATTATCGTCAATGCATACTCCACTATAGTATAACTAAGAATAAACATAACTACCTTTATTTACGATATAAATCATATATTTATATTATTTTTGGCTGTGATACTGTCGGAAGGAAAGTTACTACAAAAATGATATCTACCGATACGGGATTTGGGGCATAGGCGGTTCTGTTAAATTTCGCCAGATATTGGCTCATCATTGATGGTCAAAAAATGAGCCTAACGAATGGAAGGGACTTCCCCTAGATATGCGCCTGATTAACTTTCGTGCAATCATAGGATAAACATTGACCCAGAGGGATTCGTTATGACCATCACCACTGTCGGTATCGATCTTGCTAAAAATGTGTTTGCTGTTCACTGCATTGACCAAAATGGTAAAGCTGTTCTGGTTAAACCCAAGGTGTCGCGTGCAGCACTTTCTGAACTCATCGCAGGTTTACCTCCCTGTGTCATTGGAATGGAAGCCTGCTCGGGTGCCCACTATTGGGCAAGATTATTCAGGCAGTATGGCCATGATGTCCGGTTGATGGCTCCGAAATTTGTCTCACCCTATCGCATGGCGGGTAAGACCGGGAAAAATGATGCAGCTGATGCAATAGCTATTTGTGAGGCAGTGCAGCGGCCGCATATGCGCTTTGTACCAGTCAAAGACGAAAGCCAGCAGGCAATGCAATGCTTACATCGGACAAGACAGGGATTTATCCAGGAAAGAACAGCAACGTATAACCGTCTTCGGGGCCTGATATCTGAATTCGGGGTTATTGCCCCACAAAGCACTGATGCTCTGCGTCATGTTGTTTCTGACCAGAAGGAAACTCTGCCAGTACAGGTTAGGCTGTGCATTGATGATCTATTGACACATGTCACTAATATTGAAGAGAAAATCGCCGAATATGACAGGGTATTATCTCGTGTGGCCAAAACAGATCATCGCAGCCAGCAGTTAATGGAACTGAAAGGTGTTGGGCCCACCACAGCGAGTGCGCTGGTCGCCAGTATTGGCAATGCCCATGATTTTAAGAACGGGCGCCAACTGGCAGCCTGGTTGGGGCTAACGCCATCACAATACAGTAGTGGCGGAAAATCAAAGCTTGGCAGGATAACAAAAGCGGGTGATGCCTATCTGCGAACCCTACTGGTCCAGGGAGCCCGTTCTGTAATGGTAGGGGCAGAGAATAGAACGGACCCGTTTAGCCGTTGGGTCTGCTCGTTGATTGGTAGGCGGGGATACTGGCGTGCTGTCGTTGCAATCGCCGCCAAGAATGCGAGGTTGTGCTGGGCATCATTACATTACGGCGATGACTTCAGACTGTATTCAACAACATGAAAAATTTAACTGAGTAGTAACTGAACTGTAAATTGTTGATGGTAAAGGGTTAGACCCCCGTGAGAAGTATCTGCATATCCTACTGGATATCACTATCCGATTAACGAAGGAGGATCTCACGAGCGTCTTTCATCAGGGTCCGAATCACTAGCGATTCAGCATGACCGTTTATAGTAGCGCAGTCTTATCCCTTGCCTTTCATTGATGAACAGACAGAAATTAAAAACCGGCGTTGACTGTTCGGGGAAGCCCTTATAGTACAATAATTTTCGATATCCAAACTGACCCCCTTACGATATCCGGGCCGTGCACTGGCTCCTGGTGAGATGATCCCGCGTGAAGTCCTTTCCTTCGTCGGTGCTCAGCTTGGAGTTCCGGCTGATGCGCTTCTCACTTATGCCACACGGCGCCAAACCCGTCAGCAGCACATGGACACGCTGCGCGAAATTTACGGCTACAAGACCTTCACGGGCCGTGGTGCCCGTGATCTGCGGGAGTGGACTTTCGGCCAGGCCGAAGATGCCAGATCAAACGAGGATCTTGCTCATCGTTTTATTGTGCGGTGTCGGGAAACTTCCACCATTCTGCCCGCAGTATCGACAATCGAGCGCTTGTGCGCGGATGCTCTGGTCGCCGCTGAGCGGCGGATTGAAACGCGGATTGCGGAAAATTTAACAGCGGATGTTCGCGATCACCTGGACAAACTTCTGAGTGAAATGCTCGCCGGCAATATCAGTCGTTTCATCTGGCTTCGCAACTTCGAGGTTGGTAACAACTCGGCTGCTGCTAACCGTTTGCTCGACAGGCTCGAATTTCTGCGTACCCTGAATATCAATCATAGTGCTTTGGCCAGCATACCTGCCCATCGCATTGCCCGGCTGCGTCGGCAGGGTGAACGCTACTTCACCGACGGTTTGCGTGACATCACTTCGGACCGCCGCTGGGCGATCCTTGCCGTCTGTGTTGTGGAGTGGGAAGCGGCGATTGCTGATGCCATAGTCGAAACCCATGACAGGATCGTAGGAAAAACCTGGCGGGAAGCGAAGCGCCAGCATGACGAAACAATTTCCGGCTCTAAAGCCACACTCACGGATACGATCCGTACCTTCACCGCGCTGGGAGCTTCGTTGCTTGAGGCCCGCAGTGACGGAACCCCGCTGGAGATGGCTGTCGCCAGTTCGGTTGCATGGGACCGGCTCGCTCAACTGGTAGCGACAGGGACTCAACTCAGCAACACGCTAGCCGATGAGCCTCTTGCATATGTCGGGCAGGGATACCATCGCTTTCGTCGTTATGCGCCCCGCATGTTGCGCTGTCTGAAGCTCGAAGCCGCGCCGGTCGCCGGACCATTGGTAGCAGCAGCTTTGTCGATCGGAGAGATGAAAGGTGTTGCATCGCCAGAAAGGCGTTTCCTGCGGCCCAGCTCCAAATGGAACCGTCATTTACGAGCTCAGGAAAAAGGAGATACCCGTCTTTGGGAAGTGGCGGTACTCTTTCACCTCCGGGATGCTTTTCGTTCCGGAGATGTCTGGCTCGCTCATTCGCGCCGCTATGGTGACCTCAAGCAGGTACTGGTGCCGATGATCGCGGCGCAGGAAAATGCAAAACTGGCCGTGCCTTCCAACCCACAGGATTGGCTGGCAGACAGAAAGGCGCGACTCACGATCGCTCTTAAGCGGCTGGCCCGGGCTGCCCGTAACGGCACTATTCCGCACGGTAGCATAGAAGATGGAACGTTGCGGATCGACAGGTTGACAGCAGACGTGCCGGATGGTGCCGAGGCACTCATACTGGATCTGTATCGCCGAATGCCGTCCGTTCGGATTACCGACATGCTGCTTGAAGTTGATGCAGCCCTTGGTTTCACAGATGCGTTTACCCATCTGAGAACCGGGGCTCCATGTCGCGACCGGATCGGTCTGCTCAACGTCCTGCTCGCTGAAGGGCTCAATCTGGGCCTGCGTAAGATGGCGGAAGCTACAAACACGCATGATTACTGGCAGCTCTCACGCCTTGCCCGCTGGCATGTTGAAAGCGAAGCCATGAACCAGGCATTGGCAATTGTGGTGGCCGCGCAGGGTAAACTGCCGATGTCACGCGTCTGGGGGATGGGCACGTCAGCATCGAGCGATGGTCAGTTTTTCCCGACAGCGCGGCATGGCGAAGCCATGAACATGGTCAATGCCAAATATGGTTCTGTTCCCGGCCTCAAAGCGTATACTCACGTAAGCGACCAGTTCGCGCCATTCGCTTGTCAGTCGATCCCGGCGACCGTGAGCGAGGCACCGTATATTCTCGATGGACTACTGATGAACGAGGTCGGTCGCCATGTTCGCGAACAGTATGCCGATACAGCAGGATTCACCGACCATTTGTTCGGAGCCAGTAGCCTGCTCGGCTACAATCTCGTTCTGCGAATCAGGGATCTGCCATCGAAGCGGTTGTACGTATTTAATCCCGATACGACCCCCAGGGAGTTACGCAAGTTGGTAGGTGGAAAAGCCCGGGAGGATCTTATCGTTGCGAACTGGCCTGATATTTTCCGTTGTGCCGCGACGATGACCGCTGGCAAAATCAGGCCCAGCCAACTCCTGCGCAAGCTCGCTTCTTACCCACGACAAAACAACCTTGCAGTTGCGCTTCGTGAAGTTGGTCGTATTGAACGGACCCTTTTCATTATTGAGTGGATCCTGGATACGGACATGCAGCGGCGTGCTCAGATCGGTCTTAACAAGGGAGGGCACTGTTGCAAAGTTAGCGATGAGGCAGCCTTTTGTCTTATTCAAAGGCCTTACATTTCAAAAACTCTGCTTACCAGGCGCATTTCGCCCAGGGGATCACCATAATAAAATGCTGAGGCCTGGCCTTTGCGTAGTGCACGCATCACCTCAATACCTTTGATGGTGGCGTAAGCCGTCTTCATGGATTTAAATCCCAGCGTGGCGCCGATTATCCGTTTCAGTTTGCCATGATCGCATTCAATCACGTTGTTCCGGTACTTAATCTGTCGGTGTTCAACGTCAGACGGGCACCGGCCTTCGCGTTTGAGCAGAGCAAGCGCGCGACCATAGGCGGGCGCTTTATCCGTGTTGATGAATCGCGGGATCTGCCACTTCTTCACGTTGTTGAGGATTTTACCCAGAAACCGGTATGCAGCTTTGCTGTTACGACGGGAGGAGAGATAAAAATCGACAGTGCGGCCCCGGCTGTCGACGGCCCGGTACAGATACGCCCAGCGGCCATTGACCTTCACGTAGGTTTCATCCATGTGCCACGGGCAAAGATCGGAAGGGTTACGCCAGTACCAGCGCAGCCGTTTTTCCATTTCAGGCGCATAACGCTGAACCCAGCGGTAAATCGTGGAGTGATCGACATTCACTCCGCGTTCAGCCAGCATCTCCTGCAGCTCACGGTAACTGATGCCGTATTTGCAGTACCAGCGTACGGCCCACAGAATGATGTCACGCTGAAAATGCCGGCCTTTGAATGGGTTCATGTGCAGCTCCATCAGCAAAAGGGGATGATAAGTTTATCACCACCGACTATTTGCAACAGTGCCCAAGGGAGAGGCCCACCATGCGCTCAAAAATGCGCTCCGTATCGGGAGGCAGGGGGAAATTCGCGATCGCACGACAGAGGGGCAGCACTACCGAATCGCTGGGCTCAATTTATTGACTGCGGTGATCATTTACTGGAATACCGTCCATCTTGGTCATGCCGTCACGGAGCGGCGGAACGAAGGGTTGGATGTTCCCCCTGAATTTCTTCCCCACATATCCCCATTGGGCTGGGCGCACATTCTACTGACTGGCGAATATCTTTGGCCCAAGGAACCGAAAGCTTAGGGTGTCATTTCGCCCTCAGCCGGAACCGACCCCTTTTAGGGTGCCTAGATTTGCTCGATTAGGACAAATTTCGGTCCATCCACGCTGATTGGCGTAGCAGCGCGATGGCATCAGAAGGGGTAACTTTCCATGCGTTGGAAAGCTGGCGAACTGCGAAGACTGCGAGCTCCATTCGGTCGTCATCATTGATGAAATTCTGGAGCTGGTTTCCTCGCTCACTAAGGATGATCGCAACACCGGCCTTGCCGTTGTTGTAAACCGCAAAGCTCTTATTCTTCGCGTCGCCGTGATAGGAACCCTCAGCCTTGCTACGCAAACCAAAGAGAACGCTGCAAAACGCCGTCAGTTCGCCGCGAGTGAGCTGCACCGTGATCTTGCTTTTCCAGTCTGGGCTGGACCCCGATGCCCTGATCGGCGCAATCTCGATGCTGACCGTAGGATATTCACCTCTGGTTAGCGTGTGTTGCACATTCAGGCCGGTGCGTTTCGCGGGGTCCTTCTGCCAGTCTGAGAAAAATTTGAGGCTTTCGCCGTAGGATTGTTCTGTCATTCCAAATTACCTTTGCTTTGAAGCTCCTGGAGCTGGACCATGAGGTCACGTTGGACTTTGGCTATCTCTGTCACCAAGTCGGCGGTGGCAATAGCGTCGGTCGCTGCTGAATGGGCTCGACCTTTCCAGCTCACACCTGCCTCGCAGGTGGCATCCGCAAGTGAGATTGTGCCGTGCCGGTTGGTTGAGCCAAAGGCATCAGCCGCCAGCTTCATCGCGCACAGACAGTTCTGCTCTTGCCACCAAGAGAGTTGGTCTCCAAATGCACTGGCTGTTTGCCTCAACATCCTACTGTCGAAACTGGAGTTAAATATCACCAGATGACGGCCCGACAAAAGCCGGGCGAGAGCTGGCGCAACTTGAGTCCACGTAGGCTCATTCGACAGCTCAGTCTCGGTGATGCCATGAACACCCATTGCCTGAGGGTCTATTTCCACGGTTGGCCGTAATCTGGTGCAGAGGAGAACCGCGCCTCTGATGTCAGTAACAGCCAGCTCGATCACCTGGTCTCTTTCACCAAGTCCGGTCGTCTCGGTATCGAGAACCAGAGGTTCCAGAGCGACCCACCTTTGTGCCATGACAGAGGCCTTTGCCAGGTTGCTACGCATTCTTGCCTTGACCGAAAGGATGGATTGCGCCCTTATTTGCTTTTGTGATGCCGGTGAACAACCCCTTCTCCGCATTGGTTGGCAATCTGCTATCCGGTACACTCCAAATTGGCCACCATACCCGTTTTTGTAGAACGAAACTGGCTCTACTCCTGGCTTAGGCTTCATCCGAAATTCGTCCCTGAGCCGTCCTTTTGAAAAGCACCTATCGGCTTTCATGGCTTCGGCTCTGGCAAGTTCGAGTTCTTCATCATTCATGCTGTTAATCCGCTATATCGAGGCGTTGGCTCGCTCTCTTCAAACGCTCATCGCCGCGTCTGTCATATTTCTGGGTAGTTGCAATGCTTGAGTGGCCCATTGCGTCCTTCACGGTCACAATATCCTCACCGTTATCCAGCATCGAGGAGGCAAAGGTGCGTCGCAGGTCATGGGGCGCAAACATCTCCAGACCGGCTTCAACTCTTCTGGTCTCCAAGATGTGGTAGATGGCCTGATCCGACATCCGCTCTCCAGTCACATCATCAAACCGCCTGATCCTCGGGAATAAAGGCCCTTCATGCGTTCCTCGAACCTCTTCAACCCACTTATCCAGTCTTTTCCATGCGCCACCAGGCACATACGCCATTCTCTCTTTGTTGCCCTTGCCAAGAACCTTGAGAGCGCGGTCCTTGTAGATCATGCTTCCCATGTCCAGCGCAACGATTTCCGAGCGGCGCAAGCCACACCCGAGGAGCACCCCGAGAATGGCCGCATCCCGAAGCCCTTTGGCGCTTGAATCACTTTCACATGTGAAAAAGAGGCTGCGAATCTCATGGCGTTCAAGTGCCCGCCCTTTAGGAAGTCGAGATCCACGTACTGAACGGACTTGCTTAATGTGCTGGAAGCTATCCGTATCAATTTGCTTCATCGTCCAGGCTTCAAGAGCCACCCCTTTGAGCGCTGACAGGTAGGTGTTGATCGTTGCCGGAGCCTTCCCTGCATCCCCCAGCATTTCCAGCACCGCCAATATGTGGTGCCGCCTCATTGAGCTCCATGCACAGTCACGAAGGTTCTGAAACCCGATCATCTTGGCGACAATGTTGAGGAATGAGCTCATGGTCTGCCTGCTTCGCTTTGACCCGAGGCTCACCAGATAGGCGACGGCGGGGTTGTCCTGGATGTTCCGGAGCGAGCTCGATGACGGCAACAGTTCACCGCGAATGCTTTGTTCTGCCGGAACATTTACTTTCGCATGTGAAACTAGCTCTTCCTTGTCATTGTTTGTGTCGTGCAAAGTCACCTCCTAAGCCCGACCGCAACGAGAAGAAAATCCCATATTTTGAGGTGAAGAGGTAGTTCCTCCTCCATATGTTGCGTTTCGTAGCTTTGCATCAGTGGTTCAAACTTGGTTGGATTGCACAGCAATTCGTAAACTGTTCGGTTGGGCTTGGTGATCGGCTTATTCGGAGTGAATCCATGTTTGTTCTGGAGGTACAGCGCTACCGCGCCACTTCTGGATTCTCCGTAATAGCAATGAACGAAGATCTGATCGATACCGCTACCAACCAATCCATCCAGGAAGGTGGACAGCTTTTCAGCCTGGGATGAGTCAATGTAAGAGGCGTAATTCATCCGGAACGCTGCCTTCATCGTGTGGATGGTGTTCTCAGAATAGCCGCCGTCATAGAAGCTATCGCGGTACAACTGCCCCCACTGTCCGAGAGCGGCAGGGGACTTGTCTGGGTCAGTTATGGAGATCATGGCCGCACCGGGAACCGGCTCCAGTCTTTCGGCCTCCGCTTGACTAATGAAAAAGACTTTTTTGCTAAGCATGCCCCATCATCCCCTTACAAGGATGTGTTGCGAGTAGCTCATGCGCCTGACTTTGCCCCTCTTGAGTATCTACAGGAGCGGTCGTATACACACCTCCATGCCGCAAGTCCACAATACTGGTCCGACAGCAAGAACCTACGTTCTGAACTTTATTGTCCGAATCCAAACCAGCAAAAGTATGGCACGGTCCAGGGAATGGTTTCCTGCAAATAGAGCAGCGCTCAAAGTTCTTATCGAGGATTCTCTTTAAAACTTTCTCAAATTTGTTTTTGTTTAACATCGAGTTCTCCACACAAAGTTACTGGCCGAGCATCCCAGCCAAGGTGGTCTGCTGGCCTTCGCTACAAGGTGCAAATCCGGCAAAAGCACCGGCATTAACCTTGAGCTCATCAAAGCGTCCATCGGTGTCCCGGTAGTACACCTTACGTTTTCCAATTCCACCTTCGAGGTTTGCGGCCAACCAGGCGATCACTGCATCAGCATCGTTCGTAACTGATGCTCCCTGATCCAGATCGATAAGTACCAGGTGGGTGTCCGTCTGGAGTGCCACTTCAAAGGTCGCTCTTACATCAAAAATCACTGGTCGCGCTCCTTGTAAAAAGTGGGCATTCAGCACCACCTATCCTATTCCAAAAACTCTACTTTTTCAAAGATACATTTTAATAAGTAGAACAACAGCAAGAAGAACTTAAATTTATTTACCGTAATTAACATAATTACGGTAATACGGTAATACGGTAATTTTACAGATTTAGATGGAATGGTATAAGATGTCTCGCTGGAACATACTTGCTGAAAAAACGCTTAACAACGATAGTGAAAACATCATGTACAGGTGCGAGAGATAATATGTATAAGAGCCTTGAAGATCTGATGGCGGGTATTTACGAGATGGCAGCGCCAGATGGCATCATCTGTAACGAGGTTTCCAAATTCCTTGCGGCCAACCAGGTCAAGCCGGAAGACATAAGCTCTGGGATCTGGTTTTTCCTGTGGCTGAAATCAGCTCCCAAGGATGCGAAGCCAATCCAAAAAGAAATCCCCGGATTTGGAGTTGTTCTCAACATGCCGACTTATGGCGGAACGCTCAACGAAGCAATCACAGGGTTGATCGAGAACGAGTGCCGTCAAATAGAGCTCGCTGAGGGACATCCGAGCCTTGAGGCTTGGGTTGAATCAGTATTAGCCGGTCGAGATGACGGAGAGGAAAATGAAGCTGCGGCCAATATCGTGGATCTGCTTAATGGGTGTCACGACCTACTGGATACAGCAATAATCAATTACCTTTTTAAGGTGGGAAAAATCAACGAGCAAGAGATTTTGTCGCTCATCTATTATGGAGAGCTATGTGACCACTCTCTTGTCGGTACGCCTTTTTCAACGTTACATATCCCGAGTGAAAATAACGTCCACGAACGTAACATCATCCCCATTAAAAAAGGAGCCAGTTAGGCTCCTTTTTGTTACTCAGGGTTTGCTTTGAGAAACAACTTCATTCCAAGTATGCAGCACCTTCGATAGGTGCTGATGCTTTCTGGTGAAGTCCTTATCATCCAAGAGTGCTTTAAATGGCGCGTTCAGGTCACTGCATGTGACGTTCTTGCCGATCACAGACAGGGTATCCTGGAGTGATCCACCAGCAGCATCAAGCCCCATTCTATCGACGGTCTCACTACTCACCATTGCCTGGACAACATTGGTGAATGCCTTTGAGTTGAGCTGCTCAACGCTCAGGGCTGTATTGCATTTCTGCTCAACCGCTTGCTTGTACTGGATGGTGTACTTTGCAGTGATAGGTGACATGGTGTTCATCGCAAGTATGTATGCGTCTACCTCACTGGTCGGTAATGTCGCGGCGTAGACTGACGAGCATGATGCGGCTGCGGCCATTATCAAAGTTATTACCTTCTTATTCTTCATTTCTCTGAAATCCCCCTTTAAAATATGGAGCTACAACTCATTTGTACCAATCATAATACTATTGATTTCCAAAAGTATCTCTCTCTACTGACTCTATGATGGCTCGCCTTCCAAACACTTGGCCGCTGGCGTCGGTTAGCTAGACTAACACCAGCGTATTCAATGAATAACTAGCCAAAAACCTTTATCAATTCTTTAATTGTTCTGGCAGACTCCATTTCCTCCATAATCTTTTCAATTCCGACGCCGGAATCCAAATTACTTCTGTACTTTTTAGCCAAATCACAAAGTTCAGATTTTAACTCCTTGCAATCCAGATTAGAGATAAGAACAGCATTGAAATTAGCCTTAAACAGTCGAGAACCATACATCACAATTTCTACAGGCCAGTACCAGAATGGACTTAGCGGCTTGTAGCTCGCAACCTCGTCTATTTTGTAGTGACGACCTTCCGAATCATAAATGTCCATCAGCTCAAAATAACCGTTCCTCAAAGACTGAATAGTACATTTCCCGAACTCGGATTCTGATGCCACTACGAAGAGCGACCTTTTCTTGCTGCTCACAAGCAGCGCTGGAAATTCAATTTGCACAACCGCATCCCTCATCATTTATTGAATCAGCTAAACCACCACTAACAGGAGAGGCTTGAGCTACTTTTGCCCATTCAGGCGTCCCGTGCCACCAACGACCAAATGCGCTATATGGGGTAGGTCCATTGCCGTGAATGTTTTGGTGAATATCTCTTGGAATGGACTTCAAGTTCCAAGGATGGTTTTTTATTGAGTCAGGAACATATTTGCCAAACTTGCCATTTCTCTGAATAGCCCAATGGTGAAGCTCATTACCTCGTGGAACCCCTTGAACTTTCCTTACTCTGGGTGAGACATTGCTCCATTTTTGGCTTAATTTGAACCACGATTTACCGGAGCTGGCATGTCTGAAAACTCCTGACGCCCAGCCGCCACCTATAGCCCCAATCGCTCCGGCGATTCCAACTTTTGACCAACTAACACATTTCCAACTCCCATTATTTTCGATTAGTTGGCTAAGTAGCTCCAACCCAGCTCCAATACCTGCACCAACAAACGCAAATTCACCCGTCGGGTCGGTATTGGACATAGGGTTTCCATGCACATACCCGTAGGTGTTTACTCCATCGATCAGGCCAAGAGGGTCGCTGGTAATGTACCGCCCGGTCGCTGGGTCGTAGTAACGCCGCCAGTTGTAGTGGAACCCGGTCTCCGCGTCGTAATACTGTCCTGGGAATCGCAGGTTGAAGGTTGGCCCCTGGATGATGATGCTGGCCTTACCGAACGGGCTGTAGCTCGCCTTCCAAACGACTTGGCCGCTGACGTCGGTCAGTGCCTTCGGGGTGCCCAGGTGATCGACGTGGACTTGGTAGGTCTGTCCTGACTGAACAAAGCCCAAGGGTGTCCCATCGAGCCAGATGTACTCCGCCAGCACGTCTCCAGTGGCCGCGTCCAGCTCCTCGATGAGGTTTCCTGCCAGGTCGTAAACCAGCAGCCGGGTATGCCCGTTTAGGGTCTTGGTTACACGCTGATCCAGATGGTTGTATGTGTAGCTTACAGTCACTCCCGCGACCGTTGCGGCCACCAGCCGGTTCTGGCTGTCATAGGTGAAGGTATCCGCCCCCTGCTTCGTCAGGTTGCCATTGGCGTCATAGCTTCTGGAGGTTTGCCCGGCCTTCACCAACCAGTTGTTCATGTAGTTGATGGTGTAGCTTTGGCTCAGGCCATCGGTCGTGATCGAGGTCCTGTTGCCGGTGGCGTCATAGCCATAGCCCAAAACGCCATAGATCCCCTCAGCAGAGGTGATGCGGCCAACCGCGTCATAACCGAGTGACTGATTGACTGATGAGCTGAGATTGTCGTCTATGGCTGAAATCAACGAGTCTGGCGTGTACCGATAGACCAGCGAATGCACCCTAGCAGCGTCGATGCCGGTGACACGGTAATCGAGATCCAGAGTGCGGCTTTCTGAAATGCCGTTCCCTCTGACCATACTGGTGACGGGGCCAAAGGGCGCTCGCTCAATCTGGCTTGCCAGGTTTGTTGTGGTGCCTGCTTGTGTCGTTGTCACCTCGATGACGTCACCGGCTGAGTCACGGGTGTAGGAGACCTCACGGCCACTGGGATACGTGATCTTCGTGACGAGGCCTGCACCATCGTATTGGTACTGGGTAGTCAGGCTCTGCCCGTGGGTTTCCCAGGTTTCGTAAGCCAGCCATCCTTCGGGGGTGTAGCCAAATCTCCGGACACCGTTGCCATCATCGACTGAGGTCAAGCGGCCTATGCCGTATGGTGAGGTTGCTTCGTCGTACCCGTACAGAATTGGCGATTCGCCAGCGACATCGCTGGAGGTTTCGATGATCCGGTTCAGCGCGTCATAGCTGTAGCTTGTGGTTTGCCCCTTGGCCGTTTTGCGCGTTGCCACGTTACCGGCTTCGTCATAGGTAATGTCGGTGGTGCCGGTGTCCGGGCTCCGGACCTGGGTCACTTCGCCAAAGCCGTTGTAGCTGTAGTAGGTCAGGCGCGAACGAGGGTCGGAGACACGGTAAACATCGCCGGTATCCTTGTAGAGCACCTGCGTGACCTTCCCGAGGGGATCGGTCGTTTGTGTCCGGTGATGGAAGCCGTCGTACTTGTAGGAGTGTGTGTTACCAGAGGGACTGGTCTCCTGTATCAGGTTTGCCACCACATCGTAGGAAAACGATGACTGATTGCTATAGGCGTCGGAGACACTGGAGAGCCAGCCGATTTCGTTGAAGATCCGGCGCTCTATCCAACGGGTCTGGCCCAGCGCATCGAGCAGTCGCTCTTCTACTGGGTTCCCGAGGTCATTGAGCTCAAGCTCGCGCCGGTTGCCCTGTGCATCTGTTTCCGCCACCAGCCGATGTGCAGCGTCGTACTCATAGCTGACGGTTGCACCATTTGGCTTGGTCAGCGAACTCAGGAGGCCCACAGCATCATAGTTGTAGACCGTGGTTCCTTCTGGCCCAGTGGAGCTGACAAGTCTTCCTCTGGCGTCATAGGTGAGGGTTTGGGTTACACTTGAGATTCAGCGCGCTGCCGAAGCGCTGGATCAGGGTCACCACGCCGCATTGCGCCGTATCCCGCGGCACGCCGGCCTGATCGGCAAGCCAACCGGCGATCACACGATGCACGATGCCCAGCACCGGGCCGATCGCCTCAGGCTTGCTGGCGAACAGGAAGCGCAACGGGTACGGGAAACTCAGCACCCATTGCCGCACCGGCCGCGGGCCGAACACCTCGTCCACCAGATGCCGCGCCGACTCGGCCATGCGCCGTGCGCCGCAGCTCGGGCACAGCCCGCGCTTCTTGCAGGAATACGCCACCAGCCTCTCGGCACGACAGTGCTCGCAGACCACGCGCAGGAAGCCGTGCTCGAGCACGCCGCAGCGCAGGTAGGTCTCGAACTCCTCGCGCACATACTCGGGCAGCGGGCGGTCTTCGGCCTCAAGACGCGCGATGAAGTCCGGGTAGTGCGCCTGCACTAGCGCGTACAGCAGCGTGCGCTCGGGCAGGTGGCGCGCGTAACGCGCAGCGGCGTGGGCGGCCGGCAGTGGCGCGCACACCTCGGCCTGCCGCCGGGGTGCGGTCAGGCGCGGCACGCAGCGCTCCGTTGCAGGGACGGCTGCTCAGGGTTGCGCCCGCGAGCACGCGTTCATATCGGCGTTTTCTGATCTTCGCGTCAGACATTGCCGCGGGGCGGGTAGGAAGTCTCCCGCCTCGGACGCCAGAACGCACAAAGCCCGGCACGAGGCCGGGCTTTGTGGTCTTGCTTGATGGATCGCGGGGCTTAGAAATCCATGCCGCCCATGCCGCCCATGCCGCCGCCGGCCGGCATCGCCGGCTCGTCCTTCTTCGGGGCCTCGGCCACCATCGCTTCGGTGGTGATCATCAGGCCCGCGATCGACGCGGCGTTCTGCAGCGCGGTGCGGGTGACCTTGGTCGGGTCCAGGATGCCGAACTCGATCATGTCGCCGAACTCGCCGTTGGCGGCGTTGTAGCCGAACGCACCCGAACCTTCGACCACGCGGTTGAGGATGACCGACGGCTCATCGCCGGCATTGGTCACGATCTCGCGCAGCGGGGCTTCCATCGCGCGCAGGGCGATCTGGATGCCGTGGTTCTGGTCTTCGTTCACGCCCTTGATGCCGGCGATCGCCGCCTTGGCACGGATCAGGGCGACGCCGCCGCCCGGGACGATGCCTTCCTCGACGGCCGCACGGGTCGCGTGCAGGGCGTCTTCGACGCGCGCCTTCTTTTCCTTCATCTCGACTTCGGTGGCGGCACCGACCTTGATCACCGCAACGCCGCCGGCCAGCTTGGCCACGCGCTCCTGCAGCTTCTCGCGGTCGTAGTCGGAGGAGGTCTCCTCGATCTGCGCCTTGATCTGCTTGATGCGCGCCTCGATGCCCGCGCCTTCGCCGGCGCCATCGATGATGGTGGTGTTTTCCTTCGACACCTGGATCTTCTTGGCGCGGCCGAGGTCCTTGATGGTGGCCTTCTCCAGCGACAGGCCGACTTCCTCGGAAATCACCACGCCGCCGGTCAGGATCGCCATGTCTTCCAGCATCGCCTTGCGACGGTCGCCGAAGCCCGGGGCCTTCACCGCGCAGACCTTGACGATGCCGCGGATGGTGTTGACCACCAGGGTCGCCAGCGCTTCGCCTTCGACTTCCTCCGCCACGATCAGCAGCGGCTTGCCGGCCTTGGCCACGCCCTCGAGGACGGGCAGCAGGTCGCGCACGTTGGAGATCTTCTTGTCGTACAGCAGGATGAAGGGATCATCCAGGTCGGCCGACATCGACTGCTGGTTGTTGACGAAGTACGGGCTCAGGTAGCCGCGGTCGAACTGCATGCCCTCGACCACGTCGAGTTCGTTGTCCAGGCCGCTGCCTTCCTCGACCGTGATCACGCCTTCCTTGCCGACCTTGTCCATCGCCTGCGCGATCAGGTCGCCGATGTTGGCATCCGAGTTCGCGGAGATCGCGCCGACCTGGGCGATTTCCTTGCTGGTCGACGACGGCTTGGACAGCGACTTCAGTTCGCCGACCGCGGCCTTCACCGCCTGGTCGATGCCGCGCTTCAGGTCCATCGGGTTCATGCCGGCGGCGACCGCCTTCATGCCCTCGCGGATGAACGCCTGCGCCAGCACGGTGGCGGTGGTGGTGCCGTCGCCGGCGTTGTCGGAGGTCTTGGAAGCGACTTCCTTCACCATCTGCGCGCCCATGTTCTCGAACGCGTCAGCCAGTTCGATTTCCTTGGCGACGGAGACGCCGTCCTTGGTGATGGTCGGCGCGCCGTAGCTCTTCTGCAGCACGACGTTGCGGCCCTTCGGGCCGAGGGTCGCCTTCACGGCGTTGGCGAGCACGTTGACGCCGCGCACCATCTTGGAGCGCGCGTCTTCGCCGAAACGAATGTCCTTGGCAGCCATTGCGAATTACCTCGAAAAATTATTCGGATGAGAAATGTGTGGGAGCGACGCGCGATCAGCCGAGGATCGCGAACAGGTCGTCTTCCTTCACCACCAGCAGCTCGACGCCGTCCAGCTTCACTTCGGTGCCGCTGTACTTGCCGAACAGCACCTTGTCGCCGACCTTGACCTGCGGCGCGCGGACCTGGCCGTTGTCCAGCACCTTGCCGGTGCCGACGGCGACGACTTCGCCCTTGATCGGCTTCTCGGTGGCCGAATCCGGGATCACGATCCCGCCGGCGGACAGCTTCTCTTCTTCCATGCGCTTGATGACCACGCGGTCGTGCAGCGGCTTGATATTGGACATGGCAACCTCGGTAAATGGTTGATTGACGTGGAAAAACCCGGCGATTTTAGCAGTCGCGCGAAGCGAGTGCCAAACCGCGGACAACAGAACCGGGCGAACCCGGCATGCCACCGAGATGGGGCGGGCCCGCCGACTTTCAAGGGCCGCACGCGGATGTCCGCCAGGCCCGCCGGATCGGGGCAGCCGCTACCCTATGCCGGTGAGCGCCCTGATCTGCTTCTGCACCTGTCCCGACGCCGACAGCGCCGAGCGCATCGCCACCGCGCTGGTGGCCGAGCGCCTGGCCGCCTGCGTCAACCTCCTGCCCGGCCTGCGTTCGGTCTATCGCTGGCAACGCAAGGTCGAGGCCGCGGCCGAGGTCCTGCTGCTGGTCAAGACCAGTGCCGAGGCCTACCCCGCCCTGCAGGAACGCCTGCGCCAACTGCATCCCTACGAACTCCCGGAGCTGCTCGCGGTCGAAGCCGCGTCCGGCCTGCCCGAATACCTGCAATGGCTGGCCGCCGAGAGCCGACCGGTAAACTGAGCCAATGACCGCATCCACGATCCGCCTGCGCCGCTGGCTGGCCGGGCTCGCCCTGCTGCTTGCGCTGCCCGCGACCTCGGCCGTCGCCCAGGACTTCGAACTGCCGCCGGTCGACGAGGTCTTCGTCCTGTCCGCGCAGGCCACCGCGCCGGACCGCATCGAGGTGCGCTGGCGGATCGCCGACGGCTATTACCTGTACCGGCACCGCACCTCGGTCAAGGCCGATGCCGCCTTCACCGGCGCGACCATGGCGCTGCCGAAGGGCAAGGCCTACCGCGACGAATTCTTCGGCGACGTCGAAACCTACCGCAAGGAATTGCTCGGCACCCTCACCGGCACGCCCGCGGCCGGCGCGAGCGCGACCACCCTGACCGTGAAGTACCAGGGCTGCGCCGATGCCGGCGTGTGCTACCCGCCGCAGACCCGCACCCTGAAGGTCGCGTTGCCGGGCGAAGCGGGCGCTGGCGGCTTCGGCTGTAAGGCGCGCGGGCTGCATGATTATGTCGTCAAGAACGGCTCTGCCGATCATCCCAACGCCGAGGTGAAATTCGCACTGGGTGATGTGGTCAACACCATGATCGGCTGCACTAATGGTGAAACGATCATGCTGTGCCACGACACCTCGCTGCCGCGCCCCTATTCTCTCGGCTTTCGGGTGCAAGGCACCGAGGGGCTGTGGATGGACGTCAACAAGTCGATCTATCTGGAGGGCAAGAGCCCACAGCCGCACCGCTGGGAGCCTGCCGAGGGCTGGTTTGCGAAATACGATCACCCGCTATGGAAACGCTACGCCGATCTGGCGGCAGGGGCCGGGCATGGCGGGATGGACTGGTTCGTGATCCACGCTTTTGTCGAGGCGCTGAAGGCCAAGGCCCCGATGCCAATCGACATTTACGACGCGCTGGCCTGGAGCGCGATCACGCCTCTGTCGGAACAATCGATTGCTGAGGGCAATCGCACGTTAGATTTTCCCGACTTCACCCGAGGGCAGTGGCGCACCCGCAAGCCGATCTTTGCGCTGAACGACGCCTATTGATCGACGCGATTTAGGCCAAGCGCACCGCAAAGGCGAAATTGGTAATCTTGTCGGTATCCTTGACGCCCGGCGCGCTTTCGACGCCGCTGGAGGTATCGACCAGCGGCGCTCCGGTGCGCGCAATCGCCTCGGCAACATTCGTCGGATTTAGCCCGCCTGCCAGCCCCCACGGCAAGGCACCGCGATATCCGGCCAGCAGCGACCAGTCGAACGCCAACCCCATGCCGCCGGGCAGCGCGCCTTTGGGGGTCTTGGCGTCGAACAAGATCAAGTCCGCCGCCCCGGCATAGGCTGCGGCGCGTGCGACATCGCTGGCGCTGGCGACGGGCAGCGCCTTCCACACCGGCTTGCCAAACCGCGCGCGCAACTGGGCCACGCGTTCGGGCGATTCCGAACCGTGCAGCTGCAGCGCGTTCAGCTTGGCTGCCACCAGTGCGTCGGCGATGACAGCATCATCCGCATCGACGAACAAACCGACCATGGCGATCTGGCCAGCTGCGCGCGATGTCAAAGCGCCCGCGACATTCGACGTAACCGCACGGGGCGACGCTGGATAGAACACCAACCCGGCATAGTCCGCCCGCGCCGCGATGGTCGCATCGAGCGCCTCGGGTGTGCTGATCCCGCAAATCTTGATTTTCGCGGGCATGCGGTCAGTCGGGGTTCTGGATCAGCCGCACCAGCGTGCAGTCGGGATCGATCAGGTAGCCGATCCTCAGGCCGCTCGCCTCCAGTTGCGGAGCTTTGAAGCGCGGCCAGCCGGTGCTTTTTTCCTCGGCTCCCGCCGCGTTCACCAATGCCACCATGGCATCGAGATCATCCAACCGCAGGCAACAGCCGAACGAGCTCGTAGCTGGGTCGAGGTCAGGATAGGGGAAGAATTCGAGCTGCAAACCGCCGCGCTGCAGGATCATCCAGCCGCGATCCTTCCAACTCGTCGCAAAGCCCAGCTTCGCATAAAACGCCTCTGTCACATCGAAATCGCGCGATGGCAGATTGGGGGTGACGTGGTCAGCCATGGCTCAGCGCAGCTTGTCGGCCATGCGGGCCGTATGAGTGATTGCGGCGCGGCTATCGGGGGCGGAATGGCTCATCACGATCATGCTGGCCTTGGGGAACGCCGCACCAAACGCGCGCGCTGACGCGGCGTAGTGCTCAGTGTCGGCATCACCGAGATTGCCGAGCGACTTGGCCTTGCTGTCCTTGATCAGGCAGCCACCAAAAGCGATGTCGGTGCCGTCGATCCCAACGGTGATATTGTCACTGGTGTGGCCGGGGCCGGGGTAAAATACCTTGAGCGGGCCAAAGTTGGGCGCGGTTGCTGGTTCGACCCAGCCATTGGCGGCGAAAGTCAGGCTGTGTTGCGCCGCAACCATCCCCTCTTGCGGGGCAAGCTGGTTCGACAACGCATTGGCATAAGTCGCAATCCCCGCCGCATGCAGCGCGTCCATACCGCCCATCTTGTCCTGATGCGCGTGAGTCACCACCGCCAGCGCGACCGGCAGGTTGATCTCCTGCTTGATCCAGTTGAGGATCTGGGCGGTCTGGTCATCGGTCCAGGCGGTATCGACCACCAGCACGCGGCCGCCATCCCTGACGATCAAACCGTTGGAAGCGACTGCCCCGAAACCCGGCATGTCGAGATAGGAAGTGTGCTGCCAGACATTCGGTGCGAGCTGGCGGAAAACCAGATCGCCAAACCGTTGGTCGCCAGTTTCCATTTGCTGGCCAATCGTCGGGCGGATTTCACCGGGCATGCACCCGCTCAGCATCAATGCAGCGGCTAATGCGGTGCTCAGCTTCGCGACCGGGTGCATAATATTGGGCAATTCCATCAAGTTTTCCTTTTATTCAGCATTAAAAACCCCGCAAATGCGAGGCCTAGTAAATAGATGATCTTAATTTGGTTCACTGTAGCAAAAATATGGGGCGAATTCAAACATGAGGTGCGACAGTTTCAAAAGCCATATGATAATCAACAAGCTGAGCAAATTTCTCTAATGGTGTAAGCCAATCTGGTAATGACTCCAATTTACTGATAGTGTTTTATGTTCAGATAGTGCCCGATGACTTTGTCATGCAGCTCCACCGATTTTGAGAACGACAGGGACTTCCTGCCCAGCCTTGCCAGATGCTGTCTCAGATTCAGGTTGTGTCGCTCAATTCGCTGCGTGTAACGCTTACTGATGACGTGCAGTTTTCCCTTCAGACGTGACTCATACATCGGCCAGCCGTCCGTCATCCATACCACCACGTCAAAAACTGACAGCAGGCTCAGAAGACGCTCCAGTGTGGCCATAGTGCGTTCACCGAAAACGTGGGCTACCACCGCCCTGCGTATCCTGTCATACGCGTAAAACAGCCAGCGCTGACGTGATTTTGCACCGACGTAGCCCCATTGCTCGTCCATCTCCGCACAGACAATGACATCACTGCCCGGCTGTATCCGGGAGGTTACTGACTGCGGCCTGAGTTTTTTAAATGGCGCAAAATGGTGTTGAGGCCCACGCCCATTAGTCGTGCGGTGGCACGGCAACCGACGCCGTTCATAGCCATATCAATGATTTTCTGGTGTGTACCGGGCTGAGAAGCGGCATAAGTGAAGGTGAGCTGCCATGTTTTACGGCAGTGAGAGCAGAGATAACGTTGATGCCCGGCAGTACTTTTGCCATTACGCATCACGCCTTCAGTAGCGGAACAGGAGGGACAGCAGACGGAGACTGAAGCCACGGGAGCACCTCAAAAACACCATTATACACTAAATCAGCAAGTTGGTAGCATCACCAAAAATGTCTGGTATAATAAGAATATCATCAATAAAATTGAGTGTTGCTCTGTGGATAACTTGCAGAGTTTATTAAGTATCATTGCAGCAAAGATGAAATCAATGATTTATCAAAAATGATTGAAAGGTGGTTGTAAATAATGTTACAATGTGTGAGAAGCAGTCTAAATTCTTCGTGAAATAGTGATTTTTGAAGCTAATAAAAAACACACGTGGAATTTAGGATTAAAATAATCCTTTTTCACAGACCATATATGAAAACCAACGATAATTATATCGAAGAAGTAACAGCCAAAGTACTCACAAGTGGTAAATACTCCACACTTTATCCACCAACTGTACGACGTGTAACTGAGAGGCTTTTCGATCGATACCCTCCCAAGCAGCTAGAGAAGGAGGTTCGCAAGAAATTGCATCAAGCATATGGTGCTTATATTGGTGGGATCGATGGGAAAAGGTTGGAGAAGAAGATTGAGAAGATAATTCATGAGATACCAAATCCAACTACGGATGAAGCAACTCGTACGGAGTGGGAAAAAGAGATCTGCCTGAAAATATTGAACTTGCACACTTCAACAAATGAGCGAACGGTGGCTTACGATGAGCTTTACCAAAAGATCTTTGAGGTAACAGGGGTTCCAACAAGTATCACCGATGCAGGTTGCGCTTTGAATCCATTTTCTTTTCCATTCTTTACGGAGGCTGGCATGCTTGGGCAATACATAGGTTTCGATCTTGATAAAGGTATGATCGAAGCGATCGAACACTCGTTGAGAACGCTTAACGCCCCAGAGGGTATTGTTGTCAAACAGGGAGATATATTATCCGATCCGTCAGGCGAGAGTGATCTTCTACTTATGTTCAAGCTATATACTCTACTCGATCGGCAGGAAGAGGCCTCTGGTTTGAAAATTCTTCAAGAGTGGAAATACAAAAATGCTGTGATCTCTTTTCCTATTAAAACTATAAGTGGGAGAGATGTTGGGATGGAAGAGAATTACACTGTTAAGTTCGAGAATGATCTTGTTGGGTCAGATCTGAGAATCATGCAAAAATTGAAATTAGGAAACGAGATGTATTTTATCGTATCGAGATTGTAACTTTAGGGTGGAGAAGATTTTTCTTTGAGGTGTATAATACGTAAGTCGTGCATGTGTAACTTCCGCCTCTACGAAGGCAAATTCTAACACACCTCGCCTAGCTATAAGGATCCAAACCACTACAGTGAGTACAAAATTCCTTAAAAATACATTTGCTATTTTCTGGCTTGACTCTAGCCTTGCAATAGTACCTCCCATACAAGACAAATAACGCCGTAACTCGGTACCAATCTTTTTTCGGATACAGCTTTTGTAGCGCGATTGCGACCTTCCTAGGGTCACGACTATCCGTGAAACCAAGTCTCCTCGAAACTCGCATCACATGAGTGTCTGCTCCCACTCCCTGATTCGCTTGATACATACTATTCAAATATACATTAGCAGTCTTCAATCCGACGCCTGGGATTTCGATCAATTTTTCTACACTCCTAGGAACTCGGCCGTGAAACCTAGTTTTCACAACCTTAGCCGCATTTACAATATTCTTAGATTTAGTGCGATAGTAATTTATAGAGCTTAATATCTTCTCTACCTCTCCGACTTCCGCCTCCGAAAGTGAAGCCGGATCAGGATATTTAGCGAATAGATTATGAGTCACTTTATTCACCTGCAAATCAGTCGTCTGAGCTGATAAAATGATGCAAAGAAGAAATTGGAAATCTGTTTCCCAGTTCCTCAACTCTGAGCTACTATCCGGAAAAAGCTTTTCCATCTCTTCTAATACATATTTTGCACGCGTTTTCTTGTTCACAGTAGGATTATACATTAGTTAATATTAATTTTTAGAAGATGAAAGAATTTAATGTGAGTTCGAAAGGTAACAGTGACAAGAATGATGGTAAAAACTTTAAAATTCTCCTGAAATCGACCGGGTGGCGACATGCCCCTGACGGGACGTGGCGGCCATCCCGTGGGTTGGAGAAAAGAGGCATCGATGCCCCGGTGGGCAGCGTTCGCCGGTGAGATGCCGAGGCGAACTGGCGGGTGGCGCGGGGGGAACCCACGGCAGCCTTGACACCCTGGCTGCGGGCTGCTGCCGATACGTCGGCAATGCAGGAGGGAGAATGGCGCGGCCCGCAGGCTGCGTCGCCGATCAATCCGAAGCGGTCGAGCCCGTCTTGTGCAGGCACTGCACCAGGCGCTGGCCCAGCCATGCCATGCACGGGACGGCCATGGAGTTGCCGATTGCTTTGTAGCGCGGCGCATCCGCGGCGGGCTTGCCGCGGTAGGGGATCAGCGTGTAGTCATCGGGCATGCCTTGCAGCCGCTCGCACTCCGTCGGCATCAGCCGCCGCACCCGCCAGTGCGACCAGTCGCCGGGGCCGGGGTCGTTCCAGTCGTAGCGGAAATGCGCCTCGAAGTCGGGGGCCAGCACATGGGGCTTGTCCGCGCCGCCGCCGCTGGTACGCAGTGTGGCCGCTACGCTGCCGCCCAGCTCCGCTGCAAGGCCCTGCTCGCGGCCGCGCAGAGACACGCAGGCCACCATCGGCACGCCGTAGCCCGGCTTGCCGTTGGACAGCACGGTGCAAGCCACCTGGCCATGGCCCGACTCGAAGCGCACTTCACCACGGTTGTTCTGCGCGAAAGCGATGGCGGGTACGACACCGGCGTTCGCATGGCTGTTGCGATGCCCGCCGGCGCGCAGCTGTAAAAACGCAGAAGTGGATGTCCCGCCGCAACACTGGGCGTCCCTGAGTTTGCTCAGTTGTGATGTCCCCGCTATCGCGATGGGCAGCAAGAAGGCGAGCGGTGCGCTCCTCAGGGTCTGTGAAGGGCGCACACTAGGGGTCCCGCCGCAACGCCTCCGGACCGAGTGGTCCCGTCTGAAGCCTACGAGGCGGCGACTGAAATCCTGCGGACCGCCGCCAAGCCATTCGCGCTGGCGCATGTGTTGGCTCTCTCTCCTCCATTACACCGTGTGGCCGTAAAGGCGTAGGCGTCGGACCGGTGTGGCCGGGCGGTCGGGTGTTGTGGTAGTTGGACTGCGTGAACTCCCAAGCCGACAACTTTGACGACGACCAGGAAGCGACCGCCGAGGGCATTGCCGACATTGAGGCAGGCCGGACTATCAGCCACGAGGCTGTGAAAGCCTGGCTATTGTCGTGGGGAACGCCGAACGAACTGCCGCCCCCCAAGGTTGGCGATTAGCTGACGGCAACATCGGAAGGCATGTCGCTGAGCTACCCTTTTGGCGGCCCCCAAGCACCTCATGCGACCCCTTTTGGCGTAGGCCGATGCGAGCGTCTCCTTGGAGGCATCGCATGCAGCAAGGCACATTATTCACCCGGCGGACGGTCGAGCGACATTTTCGCAAACATCAAGCTCGCTGCCCGCCGGAATACCGCGAGATCCTCATCGAACGGATTCTGGCCAAACGGTGGACAGAAGCCTCGCTAGGCAAGGTCGTCGGCATTGTGGCCTCAACCTTCGCCCGCCACCAACTTACCGACTACGATCGACTTTTGGCGATCTCCGGTATGGCTCGCGCCGAGGCGCGGTTAATTGTCAGCCGCGAAGTAAGCGACATTCTAGAAAGCTGGCGCAGCACCGCGCTCCCCTAGCCAAATCGGTGGAGCGAGCCGCGCGCACGCTTATCCGCCGGTGCATGGCTATGCACCCCCGCCCCGTCCCAGCGCCCAATGCGCTAGGAGTAGCTTAAGCACTCCGCTGGCATCGTCGAGACATGGATGCCGTCGCTGCAACTCGCGACTAGGAGCTCGGATCTCAGGACGAAGGTCTCCGCGAATGTCCGGTCGATCCGCGCGACGTCCCAGGCGGGCGTTCCCTTGGCGGACATCCACGCCGCAGCGTCGTGCATCAGCCGCACAACCTCGTCGATATCACCCGAGCAGGCGACCCGAACGTTCGGAGGCTCCTCGCTGTCCATTCGCTCCCCTGGCGCGGTATGAACCGCCGCCTCATAGTGCAGTTTGATCCTGACGAGCCCAGCATGTCTGCGCCCACCTTCGCGGAACCTGACCAGGTCCGCTAGCGGGCGGCCGGAAGGTGAATGCTAGGCATGATCTAACCCTCGGTCTCTGGCGTCGCGACTGCGAAATTTCGCGAGGGTTTCCGAGAAGGTGATTGCGCTTCGCAGATCTCCAGGCGCGTGGGTGCGGACGTAGTCAGCGCCATTGCCGATCGCGTGAAGTTCCGCCGCAAGGCTCGCTGGACCCAGATCCTTTACAGGAAGGCCAACGGTGGCGCCCAAGAAGGATTTCCGCGACACCGAGACCAATAGCGGAAGCCCCAACGCCGACTTCAGCTTTTGAAGGTTCGACAGCACGTGCAGCGATGTTTCCGGTGCGGGGCTCAAGAAAAATCCCATCCCCGGATCGAGGATGAGCCGGTCGGCAGCGACCCCGCTCCGTCGCAAGGCGGAAACCCGCGCCTCGAAGAACCGCACAATCTCGTCGAGCGCGTCTTCGGGTCGAAGGTGACCGGTGCGGGTGGCGATGCCATCCCGCTGCGCTGAGTGCATAACCACCAGCCTGCAGTCCGCCTCAGCAATATCGGGATAGAGCGCAGGGTCAGGAAATCCTTGGATATCGTTCAGGTAGCCCACGCCGCGCTTGAGCGCATAGCGCTGGGTTTCCGGTTGGAAGCTGTCGATTGAAACACGGTGCATCTGATCGGACAGGGCGTCTAAGAGCGGCGCAATACGTCTGATCTCATCGGCCGGCGATACAGGCCTCGCGTCCGGATGGCTGGCGGCCGGTCCGACATCCACGACGTCTGATCCGACTCGCAGCATTTCGATCGCCGCGGTGACAGCGCCGGCGGGGTCTAGCCGCCGGCTCTCATCGAAGAAGGAGTCCTCGGTGAGATTCAGAATGCCGAACACCGTCACCATGGCGTCGGCCTCCGCAGCGACTTCCACGATGGGGATCGGGCGAGCAAAAAGGCAGCAATTATGAGCCCCATACCTACAAAGCCCCACGCATCAAGCTTTTGCCCATGAAGCAACCAGGCAATGGCTGTAATTATGACGACGCCGAGTCCCGACCAGACTGCATAAGCAACACCGACAGGGATGGATTTCAGAACCAGAGAAAGAAAATAAAATGCGATGCCATAACCGATTATGACAACGGCGGAAGGGGCAAGCTTAGTAAAGCCCTCGCTAGATTTTAATGCGGATGTTGCGATTACTTCGCCAACTATTGCGATAACAAGAAAAAGCCAGCCTTTCATGATATATCTCCCAATTTGTGTAGGGCTTATTATGCACGCTTAAAAATAATAAAAGCAGACTTGACCTGATAGTTTGGCTGTGAGCAATTATGTGCTTAGTGCATCTAACGTTTGACATGAGGGGCGGCCAAGGGCGCCAGCCCTTGGACGTCCCCCTCGATGGAAGGGTTAGGCATCACTGCGTGTTCGCTCGAATGCCTGGCGTGTTTGAACCATGTACACGGCTGGACCATCTGGGGTGGTTACGGTACCTTGCCTCTCAAACCCCGCTTTCTCGTAGCATCGGATCGCTCGCAAGTTGCTCGGCGACGGGTCCGTTTGGATCTTGGTGACCTCGGGATCATTGAACAGCAACTCAACCAGAGCTCGAACCAGCTTGGTTCCCAAGCCTTTGCCCAGTTGTGATGCATTCGCCAGTAACTGGTCTATTCCGCGTACTCCTGGATCGGTTTCTTCTTCCCACCATCCGTCCCCGCTTCCAAGAGCAACGTACGACTGGGCATACCCAATCGGCTCTCCATTCAGCATTGCAATGTATGGAGTGACGGACTCTTGCGCTAAAACGCTTGGCAAGTACTGTTCCTGTACGTCAGCAAGTGTCGGGCGTGCTTCTTCTCCGCCCCACCACTCGACGATATGAGATCGATTTAGCCACTCATAGAGCATCGCAAGGTCATGCTCAGTCATGAGGCGCAGTGTGACGGAATCGTTGCTGTTGGTCACGATGCTGTGTATTGTGTTTTTCATAATAAGTATTGGTTTGGTAAAGGGCTTAATTTTAACGGCTAACAATTAATGAGGCTCCGGGTTCGCCCAACTTTGTTTTAGGGCGACTGCCCTGCTGCGTAACATCGTTGCTGCTCCATAACATCAAACATCGACCCACGGCGTAACGCGCTTGCTGCTTGGATGCCCGAGGCATAGACTGTACAAAAAAACAGTCATAACAAGCCATGAAAACCGCCACTGCGCCGTTACCACCGCTGCGTTCGGTCAAGGTTCTGGACCAGTTGCGTGAGCGCATACGCTACTTGCATTACAGTTTACGAACCGAACAGGCTTATGTCCACTGGGTTCGTGCCTTCATCCGTTTCCACGGTGTGCGTCACCCGGCAACCTTGGGCAGCAGCGAAGTCGAGGCATTTCTGTCCTGGCTGGCGAACGAGCGCAAGGTTTCGGTCTCCACGCATCGTCAGGCATTGGCGGCCTTGCTGTTCTTCTACGGCAAGGTGCTGTGCACGGATCTGCCCTGGCTTCAGGAGATCGGAAGACCTCGGCCGTCGCGGCGCTTGCCGGTGGTGCTGACCCCGGATGAAGTGGTTCGCATCCTCGGTTTTCTGGAAGGCGAGCATCGTTTGTTCGCCCAGCTTCTGTATGGAACGGGCATGCGGATCAGTGAGGGTTTGCAACTGCGGGTCAAGGATCTGGATTTCGATCACGGCACGATCATCGTGCGGGAGGGCAAGGGCTCCAAGGATCGGGCCTTGATGTTACCCGAGAGCTTGGCACCCAGCCTGCGCGAGCAGCTGTCGCGTGCACGGGCATGGTGGCTGAAGGACCAGGCCGAGGGCCGCAGCGGCGTTGCGCTTCCCGACGCCCTTGAGCGGAAGTATCCGCGCGCCGGGCATTCCTGGCCGTGGTTCTGGGTTTTTGCGCAGCACACGCATTCGACCGATCCACGGAGCGGTGTCGTGCGTCGCCATCACATGTATGACCAGACCTTTCAGCGCGCCTTCAAACGTGCCGTAGAACAAGCAGGCATCACGAAGCCCGCCACACCGCACACCCTCCGCCACTCGTTCGCGACGGCCTTGCTCCGCAGCGGTTACGACATTCGAACCGTGCAGGATCTGCTCGGCCATTCCGACGTCTCTACGACGATGATTTACACGCATGTGCTGAAAGTTGGCGGTGCCGGAGTGCGCTCACCGCTTGATGCGCTGCCGCCCCTCACTAGTGAGAGGTAGGGCAGCGCAAGTCAATCCTGGCGGATTCACTACCCCTGCGCGAAGGCCATCGGTGCCGCATCGAACGGCCGGTTGCGGAAAGTCCTCCCTGCGTCCGCTGATGGCCGGCAGCAGCCCGTCGTTGCCTGATGGATCCAACCCCTCCGCTGCTATAGTGCAGTCGGCTTCTGACGTTCAGTGCAGCCGTCTTCTGAAAACGACACCATGTGCAAACGATGTCAGAATAGAGTTAAATTTCCTATTGATTGACATATTCCGTCAAAGGTAATAGATTTCATCCTGACACTTTTGCCTTTGGAGGCATCTTGCAAGGTCAACGCATCGGCTATGTCCGCGTCAGCAGCTTCGACCAGAACCCGGAACGGCAATTGGAGGGTGTTCAGGTGGCGCGGGTGTTCACCGACAAGGCTTCTGGCAAGGACACCCAGCGTCCCGAGCTGGAAAGGCTGCTGGCCTTCGTCCGCGAGGGCGACACCGTGGTGGTGCATAGCATGGACAGGCTGGCACGCAACCTTGATGACCTGCGCCGCATCGTCCAAGGGCTGACACAACGGGGCGTGCGCATGGAGTTCGTCAAAGAAGGGCTGAAGTTCACCGGCGAGGACTCACCGATGGCCAATCTGATGCTGTCGGTCATGGGAGCCTTCGCTGAGTTCGAGCGCGCCCTGATCCGCGAACGTCAGCGCGAGGGAATCGTGCTGGCCAAGCAGCGCGGTGCCTACCGGGGACGAAAGAAATCGCTGAACAGCGAACAAATTGCCGAGTTGAAACGGCGAGTTGCGGCAGGCGACCAAAAAACCTTGGTGGCCCGTGACTTCGGCATCAGCCGCGAAACCTTGTACCAGTACCTGCGGGAAGACTGACCATGCCACGCCGCTCAATCCTGTCCGCCACCGAGCGCGAAAGCCTGCTGGCACTGCCAGATGCCAAAGACGAACTGATACGGCACTACACGTTCAACGAAACCGACCTGTCGGTGATCCGTCAGCGTCGCGGCGCCGCGAATCGATTGGGCTTCGCTGTGCAGCTTTGCTACTTGCGATTCCCTGGCACCTTTTTGGGCGTCGATGAGCCTCCGTTTCCGCCCCTGTTGCGCATGGTGGCCGCGCAACTCAAGATGCCAGTGGAAAGTTGGAGCGAGTACGGCCAGCGCGAACAGACACGGCGGGAGCACTTGGTCGAGCTGCAAACGGTTTTTGGGTTCAAGCCCTTCACCATGAGCCACTATCGGCAAGCCGTGCATACATTGACCGAGCTGGCCTTGCAGACCGACAAAGGCATCGTGCTGGCGAGCGCACTTGTCGAGAATCTGCGGCGGCAGAGCATTATCCTGCCCGCCATGAATGCCATCGAGCGCGCAAGCGCCGAGGCCATCACCCGTGCCAACCGACGCATTTACGCGGCGCTGACCGATTCTTTGTTATCACCCCACCGTCAGCGCCTGGACGAACTTCTCAAGCGCAAGGACGGCAGTAAAGTGACGTGGCTGGCATGGCTGCGCCAGTCGCCTGCCAAACCGAACTCTCGCCACATGCTCGAACATATTGAGCGCCTGAAATCCTGGCAAGCACTTGATCTGCCCGCAGGCATCGAGCGGCAGGTTCACCAGAACCGCCTGCTCAAAATCGCTCGTGAAGGTGGCCAGATGACGCCTGCTGATCTGGCAAAGTTCGAGGTGCAACGACGCTATGCCACGCTGGTAGCGCTGGCCATCGAAGGCATGGCCACCGTCACCGATGAAATCATCGACCTTCACGATCGCATCATCGGCAAGCTGTTCAACGCGGCCAAGAACAAGCATCAGCAGCAGTTCCAGGCTTCCGGCAAGGCGATCAACGACAAGGTGCGGATGTATGGGCGCATCGGTCAAGCGTTGATTGAGGCCAAGCAAAGCGGCAGCGATCCGTTCGCCGCCATCGAGGCCGTTATGCCCTGGGACACCTTCGCCGCCAGCGTCACCGAAGCGCAAACATTGGCGCGGCCTGCCGACTTTGATTTCCTGCACCACATCGGTGAAAGCTATGCCACGCTACGCCGCTACGCGCCGCAGTTCCTGGGCGTGCTCAAATTGCGGGCTGCGCCCGCCGCCAAGGGTGTGCTCGATGCCATCGACATGCTGCGCGGCATGAACAGCGACAGCGCGCGCAAGGTGCCCGCCGATGCGCCAACCGCATTCATCAAGCCGCGCTGGGCAAAGCTGGTTCTGACCGACGACGGCATCGACCGGCGTTACTACGAGTTATGCGCCCTGTCGGAGCTGAAGAACGCGCTGCGCTCCGGTGATGTCTGGGTGCAGGGTTCTCGCCAGTTCAAGGACTTCGACGAATACCTGGTGCCGGTCGAGAAGTTCGCCACTTTGAAGCTGGCCAGCGAATTGCCGCTGGCAGTGGCCACCGACTGCGACCAATACCTGCATGACCGGTTGGAATTGTTGGAGGCGCAACTCGCCACAGTCAACCGCATGGCTGCGGCCAACGACTTACCGGATGCCATCATCACCACCGCGTCAGGCCTGAAGATCACGCCGCTGGACGCGGCAGTACCAGACGCCGCGCAAGCCATGATCGACCAGACAGCTATGCTGCTGCCGCACCTCAAAATCACCGAGTTGCTGATGGAGGTCGATGAATGGACGGGCTTCACCCGCCACTTCACACACCTGAAGACCAGCGACACGGCCAAGGACAAAACCTTGCTGTTGACGACGATCCTGGCCGACGCGATCAACCTGGGTCTGACCAAAATGGCCGAGTCCTGCCCTGGCACCACCTACGCCAAGCTGTCTTGGCTGCAAGCCTGGCACATCCGCGATGAAACCTATTCGACGGCGCTGGCCGAGCTGGTGAATGCGCAGTTTCGGCAACCCTTCGCCGGCAACTGGGGTGACGGCACCACGTCATCGTCGGACGGCCAGAACTTCAGAACCGGCAGCAAAGCAGAAAGCACTGGTCATATCAACCCGAAGTATGGAAGCAGTCCAGGACGGACTTTCTACACCCATATCTCCGACCAGTACGCGCCCTTCAGTGCCAAGGTGGTCAACGTGGGCATTCGTGATTCAACTTACGTGCTTGATGGCCTGCTGTACCACGAGTCGGACTTGCGCATCGAGGAACACTACACCGACACGGCAGGCTTCACCGATCACGTGTTTGGCTTGATGCATTTGCTGGGATTTCGCTTCGCGCCGCGTATCCGTGACTTGGGCGAAACCAAGCTATTCATCCCCAAGGGCGATGCCGCCTATGACGCGCTCAAGCCGATGATTAGCAGCGACAGGCTGAACATCAAGCAAATACGCGCCCATTGGGATGAAATTCTGCGGCTGGCCACCTCCATCAAGCAAGGCACGGTAACGGCTTCGCTGATGCTGCGCAAACTCGGCAGCTACCCGCGCCAGAACGGCTTGGCCGTGGCGTTGCGCGAGCTGGGGCGCATCGAGCGCACGCTGTTCATTTTGGATTGGCTGCAAAGCGTGGAGCTGCGCCGCCGCGTCCATGCGGGGCTGAATAAGGGCGAGGCGCGCAACGCGCTGGCCAGGGCGGTCTTCTTCTACCGATTGGGTGAAATCCGCGACCGCAGTTTTGAGCAGCAGCGCTACCGGGCCAGCGGCCTCAATCTGGTGACGGCGGCCATCGTGTTGTGGAACACGGTATATCTGGAGCGTGCCACCAGTGCTTTGCGTGGCAACGGCACGGCGCTGGACGACACATTGTTGCAATATCTGTCGCCGCTGGGGTGGGAGCACATCAACCTGACCGGCGATTACCTATGGCGCAGCAGCGCCAAGGTCGGTGCGGGGAAGTTTAGGCCATTGCGACCGCTGCCACCGGCTTAGCGTGCTTTATTTAATGAGATGGTCACTCCCTCCTTCCCGGTACTATGCTGAGGATAGGCTTTCATTCGGAGAACTATCATGGAAAACATTGCGCTCATTGGTATCGATCTGGGTAAAAACTCTTTCCATATTCATTGCCAAGATCGTCGCGGCAAGGCTGTTTACCGTAAAAAATTTACACGGCCAAAGTTAATCGAATTTTTGGCGACATGCCCCGCTACAACCATCGCAATGGAAGCCTGTGGTGGCTCTCACTTTATGGCACGCAAGTTGGAAGAGTTGGGGCATTTTCCTAAGCTGATATCACCACAATTTGTCCGTCCATTCGTTAAAAGTAACAAAAACGACTTTGTCGACGCCGAAGCTATTTGTGAAGCTGCATCGCGTCCGTCTATGCGTTTTGTACAGCCCAGAACTGAATCTCAGCAGGCAATGCGTGCGCTGCATCGTGTCCGTGAATCCCTGGTTCAGGATAAGGTAAAAACAACCAATCAGATGCATGCTTTTCTGCTGGAATTTGGCATCAGCGTTCCACGAGGAGCTGCCGTTATTAGCCGACTGAGTACCCTTCTTGAGGACAATAGTTTGCCTCTATACCTCAGCCAGTTATTGCTGAAATTACAACAGCATTATCACTATCTTGTTGAGCAGATTAAAGATTTGGAATCCCAGTTGAAACGAAAGTTGGACGAAGATGAGATTGGACAGCGCTTGCTGAGCATTCCCTGCGTCGGAACACTGACAGCGAGTACTATTTCAACTGAGATTGGCGACGGGAAGCAGTACGCCAGCAGTCGTGACTTTGCGGCGGCAACAGGGCTAGTGCCTCGACAGTACAGCACGGGAGGTCGGACGACATTGCTGGGAATTAGTAAGCGAGGTAACAAAAAGATCCGAACTTTGTTGGTTCAATGTGCCAGGGTATTCATACAAAAACTGGAACACCAGTCTGGCAAATTGGCCGATTGGGTCAGGGATCTACTGTGTAGGAAAAGCAACTTTGTCGTCACTTGTGCTCTGGCAAACAAGCTGGCCAGAATAGCCTGGGCCCTAACGGCACGACAGCAAACTTATGTAGCATAACGGCAGAAATACACCGGTTTAAAGAATCACTGATCTGGTTTTGCGAATACTGATATTGATGATACTAACGGCCCACCGGCCTGTTGAGGAACCTGTAAAACGGAAAGGCTCATTGAAGCCGTATATTTTTCTGGAGGTTCATCAGGCGCGGAACTCATCGAGGCGCGGGAATAAAATCCCATTCAGACGCCGGATAGATTCAAGCAAGCCAATTTATCGTCAAAATCGGTGTTGCAAAAACGGGAGTGACCATAGATTCCGTTTTCTGAGACGACCCCTACAATACCGACACCGATGGCTGTTACGGCGACCTTACGCAGGTCTTCACCGATAGCTCCCAGAGTCTTCTTGTCAGGAGAGAAAAGACGCACAAACCACGTCTTAATACGCAAAAACTTTTTCATGATTACCTCCATAGTTGAAGAGGAGGCGAATCATGCCTGAGAGGGCATGAACACCCCCTCAGGGTTAAAGTTTTAGGCAGACAAAGCTGTTGGCTTCGCCTTGTTCATCTTCATTGAGTTAATGATCTTCGTCGCTTCATCAGCAAACGGGCCAGTAACTTGGATAGGCTCCCTTCTTGCGAAGGAGGCTGTCACCATCATTCTCTGGCCGTGCATCAGATGACGATACCGAGACCGCATAAGCTCAACGTAGGCCGCAGAGTCCCCCTCCCACCCCTCAGGGGGAGAGAAGGGGCACACCGCGTCGTTACCAGGCGTTGTATCAACCTTCGAGACATCAATGACGGCCATACTCAGCTCTCCTTCTCGCAATGAAATCGCGCAGGTAGCGAGCATTCGGGAAACCGAGGCTTCCCTGACTCATCAGGACATCGTTCCAGTCAATCCCTTTCGCTCTGGGCGGGATCGGGAGCTTAGGCAGCAGGACGTACACACGAATGCCGCGCTTCTCCAGCTTGGCTTTCAGCACGTTCGCTGACTTCTCCCCAGTCACAGACTTATCTTTGTCAGCCCAGATCAGTACGGTGTGAACACCTTCTGGAACCTCGAAGGACTCCATTAGGGTGGCATTGACCGTTGACCAAACCGGGATTTGAGTGACTCGATAAGCTGACAGAGCTGTTTCCAGCCCTTCTGCAACACCCAGGATACCCTCAGTCGGTTCACCGAGGCGGATGGCCGCGCCATTGACATCCAAACCGTCAGGAATGGGCATCATCTTTTTGGCGTTGCCGACCTTGGCTTTTTTACCGTTTTGGGTGAGATAGGTGCGGTGGAGCGTTACCAGGTTGCCTTCCACATCTCGGATAGCGCAGACGATAGCCGGGAATTTCCCAACTTCATTGCCATCTTCGTCGTAGTAGGCCATAGCCGGATTGAACCGCAGACAGTCTGTTTTTTCTACTTCATCAACTTTGAACAGCAGCTCGCGGTTTTTGAAGTACAGACGCATTGGCTCAGTCACATGACTGGAGAACGGCAAACACTCGTTCCATACCTTCTCGATTTTCTCACGGAGACGAGCACTGTAAGCGCGTTCGCGCTCCATTCTCTTCTCCATTTCTTCTTGGAGCTCAAGCAACCAAGGCTTAGGTTGTTCACGAAACATCGGAACAACTTTCGGCTTATTTTCGCTGCTTTGCTCTTCCGGTTGTGTGGCCGCAGGTTGTACTTGCGGTGCCGGAGTTTCTACCTTGCGGTTGACCACAGGGGCCGACTCAACATGGTGACTCACCGGCTCAACACCACCGTTCGAGCGAGCGCGGAACTGCGTTACCGTAGCGCCGCGACGTTCCACCAGCCAGGTGTTGCGATGCGTTTGCATAGGTTGTTCTCTCACAACATTCCCCTGCTCGTCCTTAACTTCAACGACGACAGTTACAGGCTCGCGCCCGAGGTTTGTCATGACGATCTCATCCCCATACTTGGCTTCACTTTCACCAATGGCTCTTTCAAGATCCACGCCCCAGATGGTGCGTTCCAAACCGCTCTTGTCACGGATGAAGGCAAAGTAGCTGAGCTCGTTGTCTTCGTTATGCTCATAAGGAGCTTTACCGTGGGCAATCAGAGTACCGGCAATGGATTTTTTACGATTCTTGGAATCGAGAACCTTGTTATTCACCTTCATAGGCTCTTGCTGAACAGGCGCTTTGGCCTGGACAGGAGCTCGTGTCGGTGCAGCGGCTTGTTGATACTGGGGTTGCTCTTTCTCAACGCCCAGATAATCACCAACCTCGCTCAGGCACTGTTTAAAGTCCCAGTTATTGAGCCACATCAGCAGCTCAAAACCATCATGATTGGCACCGCATGTATTGCATACGCCGCCACCAGTCAGGTGGGCATCCTTGAACAGTCGGAAGCCATCTTTCCCGCCGTGGATAGGACAAGAAACATGACGACCAGGTTTACGGAGAGCTGGTTCAAGATGGGGCGCTAGGGCCGCCAGGATGAATAGCCAGTTTCCGTTTGCAGCTTCACGAACGGTGTCAGCTTTGTAGTAAGACATAGGTTTTCTCCTTAGCGTGAACCCCAGCATCGAGGCTTCCTTAAACCCCCGTCGCCAGGGTTTTAAGGAAACCCCGACACCGGGAGAATGTGCCAAGGAGGCTCCCCAGCCGGGGAGTTCTCCCCGGCGAGGGGTTTAAAAAGGTCGCCCCCGAAACGGAGGCGAATTTTGTGAATATCACAAGCACAAATGAGCGCCCTCTTCCGAGGCCATCATGATTGTGACATCTGCGGTTACAGGATCTGACTTAATCACAACCTCAGTGGGTTTGAAAAAGCCATCTACAGTGGGCATGGGGTAATAAAGACGAATCTTTCCCCAATTCTTGTTGTCGGTAAAAGCGACCTTTGTTTGAGCAACACAAAGCTGCAAAAACATGAAAAGGAAGTCTTCTACCGAGTGCTTACCATCTGCACCAAATACTCCATCGACAATTGCCGGGGTCACTGCCACATTGGTCAGGAAACCAGCTTGTTTACCGATGGAAGATTGGTCCACCAGCAGACCATCATTGATGGCTTGTTGACGGATTTGGGCGAGGTCCAATTTAGCTACTTGGTTCATAAGGTGTACTCCAAAGTTAATGGGTACACCTACCCCGTGCGGGGAAGTGTACCCGCATGGGTTATTGAAAGGTCACGGCCAAAGCCGAGCTTTAAGGTTCCGAGTTTTACGCTGGCTGAATGCGCCAAAGAACGGTCGGAGGAAACGAGTCAGCGACACGCTTCACATTCGCGTAAAGAGTGTCCGTAAAGACACGCTCTAAGCGACGACCACCTTGACGATAAACCAACTTAAAGTCTTGGAATTTGTTCATGGATACCTCCAGAAATAACGGGAGGTATCTCCAGCAGGAGATAGACTCCCGCAGGGATTAATAAATTAACGTTAATTTGCTGTTTGTTTTTGGCGACCAGCTATCGCACTTTTCGCTCTCCGAAGAGAACAAAATCTGCTTACTGATGGTATTCACCATGAGTAAGAAGACTTGGGAAGTAAAGCAGGGGTTTCCCCCTGCCTTGTTATGCCGCTTTGAGGTGGCGAGAGAAAAAGTCCCTGGTTTGCTGGATAGCTCCCCGGAGAAGTTCTCGTCTGTAGCCAGCGTAGCTCTTGTCATCACTGGCAACGGTCAAGCCGTGCAGACTCTCTTCACCCAGGACAATCTCGTTTTCACGAGAGAGTACCTCAACACGTAGGCCAAGCACTCGCTCTTTCCCTTCCAGGATAGAACAAATTGTTTGGTCTCTTACTTCGTCATCCCAGTGGCCCATATCGAAATCCCGCTCAGGGAGTTCAGTAACACGCACCAGGTAGTTTTCAGTGGCCCGTTCCCAAACCACTTCATCTTCGCATGGAGAGGCCTCGATCAGCGAGTACCCGTCCGCTTCGAGCTTCTTGGAAAGACTTTTTACATCATCCGCCAGCTCCAGCACAAAGCGTTCCCAGAGGTCTTGCCAGCGCTCGACCATATCCTGGTTAATCCCTTCAATGCCGGTGCCAATCATGGAATCATCATCAGGGAAGATCCCTGTGAAGTCCACGTTGTCGTCGATGTTCATGCAGTTCCAATGGCTGTAGTGATGCCCGTGACTATTCCGAGTAATGGACAGGTCACAGGAACCATATTCGCGGAGGACAGAAAGCATATTCTCAATGTCTTTCTGTGCCATCAGGTTCTTCACGCGGCTGACAGCATCCACTTGGCCGGGCTCAGTGCTGAATAGGCGATTCATGAGAGCTTTGACGTCATCAACGCTCAAATCCCCGTAGAAGGCTACGCCATCCCCCTGGCAGTATCCGAGACTGTACTCAATCGTCAGATCATCCGGGTATCCACACTTAACCAGTTCGTTTTGAAAATGCTGTTTAATCATTGGTATCTCCTTAATTTCAGAGGGAGACACCATCCCCTCAGGGACCGATGTCCCCCGTGGGGTTAATGTTTGGGTTAAGAAGCCTTGCGGCTTAATTCAGTATCAAATCGAGGACCTTTGAGAACCGCAGTTTTCATAACCTCGAAGTTTCTTGGGTAACGCAGCTTTGAAACTGCGCCAGCTCGGATGTCGGCAGCCTCACTTGGAGAGACTAGCCTTAACCCTTCGCTGGTTTCAGCGTAGAACCAACCGGCATAACGCTCATAGGCATTCTGCTGGTACTGTTCAGTCGCCATATTCTTCCGGATCGCCTCTGTTAAGGCCTCAACAACACCGTCATCTTTCGTGATGATGTTGAAAACATGAGAGACAGTCAGGAAGTTCCCAAAGAAGCAGGCTGCCCCAAGCCAAGGCTGGAACATTTCGCCATTTCGCCCCGTCCTCACCATTGGTTCAAACGGGTATGGGCGATAACAGTGATACTGCTCAAACATCGGGTCAAGAACGTTGTCACCCAGGACATCCAGTAAAGTCTGAATACTGTCCGGGTCTTGGCCTGCCCACTTACTCCCATTGCTGAGAATCAGTGTTTTACCGTCAGTACGCTCCAGAGCTTGTTCAAAGTTAGACATAGTGCATTCCTTTTGGTTAGGACGCACCACACCCTCTCGGGATGATGCGCCCGAGTGGGTTAGTTGAGAAGGCTTAGCCGTCAAGTCCGTAAATTACGGCGGAGCCGGGCTCCATCTCGACAACTTGTGCGCTTCCTTCTTCTATCAGCTCCTGCATGTAACCAGACTCAGCATCCGGATTACGTTCGCAGTGTTCGTCCCAGCGTTTCAAAAGCCCTTCTGTGGCTTGTCCGTGGGTCTCACCAAGGCCGATAAACTCATAGTGTCCTGTGTTTACGATGATCACCACCATAGCTAGTGCTCTCCTACAGGTCACTTGGTACATACAGGTCATCTTTGATGGCAGAAAAATCGACAGGAGACTGGTCCCCATAGGTTCGATTCACGCCACCAGCATCATCGACACTGACAAAAACCGTGCGGAGTAAACCGCTGGGCTTTGCAGGGTAAACGATGCTGACATGCTGACCTTTGTACTGTTCTGACAAAGTGCTTTGAAGCTCATCAACCGAACGGAATTTCCGGTCGCGGCCAAAGTCCTTAATCTTGATGTCGCCAGGGATTGGATTAGTCATCGTTACCCCCTGCCAGCAGTTTATCTACTGAATGGCCGAGTCCGTTACCAAACCATTTGTCCAGAGCGTCGATTTCCGGGAAGTCCGATTTCACCTGAGCAACAACACGTTCCATTTTGCTGAGAGCATCCTGGAACTCAAGGCCATTACCTGCGGCCACCTCAAGTTTGCACTTGATGTAAGCGGAGTAGGTATCACAGGCCTTAACCAGTGATTGTTCATAGCCACCGGGAGCGAAGGCTATGGCGACTGCATCCTGGAGTTCTTCGGGAAGAGTCTGGATGAGTTTGTCCTCTGCGGCCTTTTCCAGTCGTTCAAACTCACGCTGCAAAACAGCGTTTGCTTTCTTGACCGGTGTTACAACATCCGAACAGAGAACCTCGGCTGCATCATGCAACGAAGCATGAGCAAGCATGACTGCCAGATCCACCGACTTCCCTTGCTGAATGGCAATATTGCCAGCCAGGTAGGAAAGCAGGGTAACAACAGCGCTGTGTTCCAACACAGACTCCGGTTGAACAGAGTGCATCAGTGACCAGCGTTTGATCAGGCGTTGGCGCAAGGCCAGAGCTAGAAAGCCGAAATTTGAATTAGACATAGTGCCTCCAAAATTGGTTGGAGGTACACCAAAGCCGACCGGGCCTTGGTGTACCCGGTTGGGTTACTTAGTTATCTCGGGTCAAGCTGCTTAGCTATAGCGAGTAAAAACGGATGGAATGGATGATCTTGCGGGACACCCCCAACAAGCTCACGGGCTAAACCGACTGAGTTTGTAGCCAACACCTCTTTGACGGCCAGAATGATTTCATTGTCGATTTCATCCTGGATCTTTCGTTGTTGGTCCACCAGCCGACTTAACTTGTCTAGGCTCATGCTTCTCTCCTTTGTTTGTGGGAGAGAACCCAGGAGGGGTTTCCTCCCGAGGGGTTAGGTTATTGCTGTTTTGGGCCAGCTACCCCAGATACGCATTTCACAACCTCGTTGCAATACTCGGTTTACCTGGTCAACCAAGTATTCCTTGTTCTGCAATGAAGAGAGGTTGCAAGGCATCTGCATGATCAGCTTTTCAGCTTGCTCGAAGTCGATTTTTTCAATCAACCCCGTGCGGGTATCCACAGAGAATGGAACCACCTGTTGACCGTGGTTAGACCACAACCAATGGGTGATATAGATCGGATTAACGCCAACTTCCGCTGGCACCAATACGCTGCCGCAAGACCGCAACAGCCAGACCAGACGTAAACCATCGAATCGATCCAGAGACTCCACATCGGTAGTGATGTCATCCTGGTAGATTTCAGGCAGCTTATGTTCGGCGGCGAGAGAGATCATTACGGATTTGAGATTGTTCAGATGAGACATGTGTGCTCCTTAAAGTAACTTGGGCACACAGAGCCTGTCAGGCGCAGTGCGCCCTTAGGCTGAGGTTGAATGCTGTTTGTTTTTGGCGACCAGCTATCGCACGTTTCGCCCTCAGAGAGGACAAAATTCACTTTCTCAGCAACCCTCAATGAAGGCCTCTGAGAAAGTGGGAGGGTATTCCCTCCTCACTTTGATTGTTCCACGAGAGCTGTGTGAACAGGAACGCTCAAACTGCCCTTTTCGGGTGCAAAGCTCAAAGACGCATCAACTGCCCCGTCTTTTCAGTTCTTCGACCAGATGTTCAGGCACCTTACTCGCAGTACAGGCCAGCAATACATCGAGGCCTACCGGCTTGTGAAAGCGCTTATTTGACCAGGAATCGCCAACTGATGACTTTGCCCAGTCGATTGCTTGCCCAAGACGGTGGAACTGCCGCCTGCCTGTGTATCCCATACGACTATCCAAAGTAACACCCTGGAACAGTCTCCAGTACATCGGAGGAATGCGCTTAGCAAGCAGTAAAAAAGGCGTCTCCGGCACTGTAGCCCTTCTACCTTTGTTCCGATGATACAAATCCAAAGATGAATGGAATTGGTTCATAGACTCTCCAAATAAAAACGGCCACCCCCGAAGGGATAGCCGTTTGTCGTTTCACTTCCTGTTAAGCTGCAAAAGCAGTCAATGACCGCTCCATCAACTTAAACAGTGTGCGTTGCAGAGCTGCCGCATCATCAATGACAATGTTCTTTTGGAACAGTCCTGACACTGCGGTAGTCTCTACCCCTATGCCGATCACCTCAACATCGCTTCGTTCACAGAGGTCAATCACTGAGCGACATGCCGGGGCGCTTTGAGGCTGCCCGTCAGTCACTACGATCAACATTTTTCGCTCTTCACGGGTCTTGGTGAGTTCAAAAGCTGCATACCACATAGCTTCCGCCATAGGCGTACCGCCAGTTGCTTTGAACCCAAACCGACCGGCCCGATTCTGAACCGTATCTCCATGCTTCACGACACTGAACACTGGCTGGTTCCGGTTGCCACCAAAAAAGGTGACTGCCGGGTTTACGCCGGGTATTGCTTCCAGAGCCATCGAAATAGCCAAGGACGCTTCCCGCGCAATGTCTTGACGCTCCTTTCCATTGGCGGCCTTGTAGGCCATCGAGGAGCTCATATCAACCAGGATGTGAACCGCCGTATTAGGGCGTTTCTTGGCTTCTGGCTTGAGGAATACGCGGGTATCACCCGTCACTACACGATGTAGTTTCCGAGCATCCACACGCTTCCCTGATCGTTGGTTACGGTGAGCAACTCGCTGGCTGGCCTGGACCAATCCGTAGAGCTGCGTTCTTATCTTTGAAGTGGTGCTCTTCACATCCCCTACCAGGCTTTTGCCAACAGCAGGGTTGTCCTGGGTGTTCACAGCAGAGCGAACAGTCATATAGCTACTGTCCCCCTTATCTTGAGCCACCCGGTTGAGCTCGGCTTTAAGTGCATCATGCGCGTCACCACGCAAATCACCGGCACCGGCATTCAGAACCTGCTGGAGCATTTTGGCCGCGTCTTGTTTCGCCGCGTCAGAATTGCCACCAGCCTGGCTTTGTCCTGCCTTGCTGCCACCATCAGTATCCGACTTGCCTTGGTCGCCCTGTCCTTTCGGATCAGATTTCCCGTTAGCATCGTCTTGCTTCTGGTCTTTACCTTGCTGATCACCACCATTGGCATCAGGCCCTTGGTTTTGATCGTTACCACTTCCGCCCTGACTGTTCTGAGGTTGGTTGCCACCAGCATTCTGCTGGTTGTTACCATCCTGACCATTCTGGGGCTTTTGCTCTTCTTTCTCCTTTTCCTCCTCGATCATCTTGATGATTTGGTCGGCCAAGGATGTCACCTCTGCGGTTGACTTAGTGTTCACAGCCTTACGCAGTAAAGCGTTCAGCCGAACAACAACACCCTGAGGGAACACGCGCTCGAATACGGGGGTAGCCGAATCGAGATAGGGTTGAAGGACGGATTGCCCTACAGCCTTGGTTTGCAACCAGTACAAACAAAACCCTGTCAGAATGGAGGCAGGGGCCTCTTTGTCTGTGACGTGCTCGTAATGACCAGCTTGAGCCATATAGCGAGCAACCTCATTCAGGGTCTGCGACGTACCGGGGAAGAGTTCCATCATGGCCCGTTCTATGCGGCAGTCCTCCAAAACGTTGGACAACTCAGCATGAAGACCTCTGCGGCGCTCAACACCAAAGTCCGTAAACCGGACATGGGCTGCTTCATGGGCCAAATACCCCCAGACAGCATCCATGTGAGGATAGTCGTCGGGGATATTCGGAACCACGATGGTCTTACCATCGGTGTATGCGTCATCGTTACCGATGGCGACTTTGACACCGAGTTTTTCACCATAGGCTGCGGCCACGATTGGTAGAGCGCTGTAAATGGTGCGTTTTTTGGACATATCTTTTCTCCTGGTAGGGAAGGAGATAGTCCACCCCTGGAGGGAATGGCTATCCCCTCCGGGTCGGTTTAGTTGAAGTGACTATTAGAAGAAATAGTCGCCATCGTCGTCAGTTTTAGGCAGCTCCTGGTTGAGAGGCTCCTCTGTCGTCTCCTCTTGGACAGGCTCTTGCTCTACCGGAGTTTCCTCAGGCAAAACCAGCTCATCCTCAACATCAACACGCTCTTCTCGAACCACATCACCGGCATTGGATTCATCTTCCGATTCACCCTCGCCTCGTTCTGCAAAACTCTTGAAGAAGTTGTCGATGTCTTCATCCAGGTCAACAGAGTTACCACCGCTGTTAGTCTGTTCTGATTGAACAGATTCAGTACCACCTACCTGTTGCTGCTTGGTTTCGCCACCCTCTGTTGCAGGGATAAGCTCACCGGCTTTATCGCTTTTCTGTTCGGCCTTTTCATCTTTAGAACGGTCCCCCATCTGGGCTCCCGAACCGCCAATGTCATTAGCCATGCCCTCTACAGTAATCGAGCCATTGGCATACTGCTCGATGCGGTCCCTCTCGCTCATGATCAGCACTGCGGCCACGACCTGATAAAAGAAAGGCGCAACGATGTTTCGGCCATCGGCATGTTGCTCGTATCCCCGGAGGGTTTGGTCGAGCAGCTTGACCAGAGGGTTAAAAGCGCTGTTCAGGAAGCTAAGCCCATCCACCTTGTCGCGGATGTTACGGAGTGTCTGCCGAGTAGTGACCGCACATTGGTCTCGACCGGCCAAACGTTCCATATAGAACTTATTCGCTTCCTGAACCACTTCGGAGATGAGATCGTCACCCAGGCGCTCAACCTTGCGGTTAAGGCGTTTGGCGTTGGCCTCATCTTCGTTCACAGGCTGGATCATGAACACCTGGTACTCAAAGCCAATCCGCTCCTCGACCGTTTCCTTTGGAAGGGCTCCGGCACGGATAGCTCGTTCATACTCAGGGTTCTCCTGACACCATTCATCCACGGCTTTGTTGTAACCTTTGATGAAATCCTGTTTCAGTTGGTTAAACTGAAAGTTGATGTCATTCAGCTTGTTACAGATTTCATCGGTCTTGCTGACGGGTACGGCAAATCCGTTCATGAACGGCATACCGAATTTCAGCAGGAGGCGACGAGTTTCTGTTTTCAGGCGATGAAAGCCTTTCAGCTTAGCCGGATCACAGATCTTCTTACTTCCCAGTTGAGCTACTTTCTCAGGTGGAATTTCACCACCCTCGCCCAGCTTGAGATCAGATGCAGACAAACGGGTTTGTCCACTCCAGATGTCAAAGTCTACGTGGATAACACAGAGGCTTTGTAGATGGTTCACTTTAGTCATGATGCACTCCAAAAAGTTGGGGGCGCACCACGTCCCGAACCGGGCGGATGCGCCCGGTTGGGCTAGTAAATTAACGTTAATTTGCTGTTTGTTTTTGGCGACCAGCTATCGCACTTTTCGCTCTCCGAAGAGAACAAAATCTTGCTTTCCGTTGGAGACTCCCAGAATCCCCAAGGGAAAGCGGGGGAAAATCCCCCACTCACCAGTAGAACGTCTCTACTTCTTCCGGCAAATCATCAAGAGGAGCAAGCACGTCCTCATCAACAATGTACCGTGGCTTCACAGAGCCAGTAACCGTTACACGGCACCGCTCTGATGACTTCTCTCTGTACTGGTCAACATCCTCAGGCTTCACGCCTGACGCCTTATCAGCCAACAGCTTTTTGTAGTCTACCCGGCCAGCCGCTTTGTATCTCGTTACCATCACACCGCAGTAGTCGGCATGGAAGTATTCCCCCATGAGGGACTTCATGGTGTCGAGATGAGGCTTTTGCCTTTCTTGAAGCTCAGACAGTCGCTGTTTCAGCTCCTGAATCTCTGCATCATAGAGGCGGTATTCCTCAGCAGCAGCAATCCAACGGTTGACCTCTTCACCTTGCGGTATGTACAGGTCTCTCTCTGGATCTTTGTCGGGCTCCTTCTTGTCTACTACCTGTTGCCAGAACTTTTTAGCCTCGGCCAAGATTTCTTGAATCATGGCTTCGTCTCGGAGTATTGGAAACTCCTGAATCTGACCTTCAAAGTAGAAGACTAACCAGCCTTGCTTGGCCCCCGTTACCAGGAGCTGGTGTTGCACCTGCGGGTAATAAAGCTGGTATGCCTTGCTGTTTGCTTTCTCAGCACAAACATCTTCCCAGACAGTCGCACTCGGGCTTTTCAGCTCGACGGGCTCCCCGTTATCTCTCAGGCCATCCAGGGAGGCCCTCATGAGCGGGTATTGAACCGATTCGACACAGGCGGGGAGCAGCATGTCATCATACTTCTCCTCGAAAGCGCGTCTTGCAGCATCTTCGTTTTCTATCCCCCGGCGAACCAGCGGATTAAGACTCAGATCGACTTCACGCGCATACCCAGTCTTCTCGGCCCACAGTCTCCATCGTGTTTTGTACGGAGACCGATTGAGCAGGATAGCGGCGTCAGTGGCTGTTACACCTTGACGCCGCCAATCAAGCCAATCTTCCTCGCGTTGCGATAGGTTGACTATTTTCATGGACCTCTCTCCAATGGTTAGGAGGGAGATCTCCCCCAGCGGGGGAGTCCCCCCCGTTGGGGTTAGTAGTAACTGCCTTCCGCGCCCTCCTCTTCTGTAACAGGGATCATGTCCTCGTCACTCAAAGGCGGCATTTCTTCGGCACCAGGTTCAGCATTTGCAGAACCACCAGCGGCGGACTCTTGCTCGTGCGCTTCCTGGTAGTCAGGTTTCGGAGGCTCCATTTGATCCATCTCCTTGTCACGAAGGAATTGAGTCGCATATTGCAGTTCCGAACCTTCATACCGTCCCTTCACATACTCATGCGCCGCAGACCATGCGTTTTCAGCAATGGCGCGATTTGCGAGTTTGGTTAGGATCGGGTCAAGCTCTTTGTGCTCAATAGCCAAAGGCTCTTGGCTTTGAACTTGAGATGGTGAAGGGAGATTGGCAATAGCCGGGTTAATGGCCGATGCCTGCTCCATTTCACGGATGCGTTCAGCTTCATCCTGGTCATAAATACCAGAGAAACCAAATGCGACACGAGAACACTGGATCAGCGACTTGTGCCGGAGTTGACGCTTGGTGTGCGTTTGCCAGGGGCCATCAACAGTGTAAGCACCATTGCGACCTTGACCCTGAAACGGTTCACGGTACACCTCATCAATGAACTCCTTGATGCGGATAGGGCGAGATCTGTCCTTACGGTAAATCACGCATTCAATCCACTCAGGGCAGTCAACTTTCGCCCCCTGCATTCTGACCATCTTGTCCGAATACACGAACTCGACGCCATCATACTGGGGATGCTCGTTGATGATGCGGCTCCAACCATCAACACCTACTACCGGAATGATCCCATTTTGCTTGTCAGGAAACGCATAGATTTCCCGAGTGAAAGGGTTCAAACCGTACTGTTCAGCCACGATCAGGAGCGTCATCATCTGCTCATCGGTCGGGGCACTTCCATCTCGCTGCTTGAATGCGGTCGCCTTCAAAGTTTCATAGAACTTTCGGGTGTCCACGCCAAACCGGCTTGCGATACGGGTTACAAGAGATTTGTTATCAGACATGGTGTTTCTCCAATTCACGAATGAACGGTTTGAGGACACCATGACCCCCTCGGGGCATGAGTGCCCCCGTGGGGTTTAGTAAGAGTTGGCGGTGTTACCCGCCAGCCAAGTGGTGCAGCCGCATGAACGGGATGTCATCATCCCAGCCATCAGGAGCGGGACCATAGCCTCCGCCCATACCACCTTGCGGTGCTGATTGCTGCACAGGAGCAGATTGCGTACCGGCTCCTGTACGTTGCCCTTTTTGGGGCGCTGCACGTTGAGAGTTGTCCTGAGGTGCATTTCCACGACCACCAAGCATCTGCATTTCAACGCAGTGTACTTCGGTGGTGTAGCGCTCGATTTGTTGGCTGTCAGTCCACTTCCGGGTGCGGTTGCTCCCTTCGAGATAGACTTGGGAGCCCTTTTTCAGGTACTCACCAGCGACTTCCGCCAAACGACCTTTAAGCACAATACGGTGCCACTCAGTATGCTCTCTTTGCTCGCCAGACTGCTTATCGCGCCACGTATCCGTTGTTGCAACGTTGAAGTTGGCAACGGCAGTGCCGCTTGGCATGTAGCGAATTTCCGGGTCAGAACCGAGATTACCGACCAGAATTACTTTGTTGACGCCTTTAGACATCATGACCTCCAAGTTATTTGGAGAGGGCCAACGCCCCTTTCGGGGAGCAAGCCCCCGTAAGGGTTAAAAAAAGTGATCCTCTTGTTCGGCGTCGATCTCTGCCAGGCGAATCAGCTCAGATACAAGGCCAAGCCTTTCTGCATCTGCTCTTACTTCGTCGTAGCTGAAACCAAACCGTTCAATGAGGGGTTTTAGTGAATCAAAACGCTCGTAGTCGAAGGTATCACCCTGTTCATCACAGAATGCCACCAGCGGCTTCTCTACGTTTGAAAAGTCATCCGCGAAACGCTGTTGCAGGTAAACCAACATCAGCAGGGGTTTGTGACCATGTTCCGGGCGGAGTTCACCAGCGCCTTCCAGCGTAGCTGGATGGATAGTGTTTTCGCCTAGTCCAGTGCTAACCCCAAGCTCATAACCGCTGTCAGTACGCATCAGCACACTGGGTAGCAAGTCATTTGAGCCTTCGCTCCGAGCAACCTCAAAGCCGATTAAACCGGCTCCTTTGGCAAAAACCCCAGCAACAAAACCTTTGAAGAGGTTTATGTCACCTGGAGGTAACTCAGAGGGCGGAGATAACAGCCAGTTGAGAGATCCCAAGCTGGCTGTTTGTCCGGCTGAAACATTCCCCCCTTCCAGCACCGTCTGTGTCTCTGCGTTTACCAGCACCTCATCCAGAAAGGTGTACCCCTGGCTGAGAAACTGTGACACATACTGGCTTTCTTTGTCCTTGTAGGACATTGGGATCGTGTCTGGGCCGTTAGCTTCAAAAGGTCCTTCGAGCTTTGTCTCAGACCAATTTTCAGCTTTCCCATCAGTGACGGTTCGGCGTAGCTCGACCATCGTGAATTGGCCTGGCTCCGAGGAGCTGGGCTCCCGGAGCAACTTGTAGCCAATGAAGACTTCTATTGTGGTTTCGTCATTGCCCCACTCTTTAGCAGTGTAACGACGGCACAAACAGTCATTTTTCTTCATGCGTCACCTCTTAGCGCCATTGGTCCCCGAACACATCCTTCGCAACACGCAGGATGGCTTCACGCTCCTCTTTGGCCGCACGGATAAGCAGAGCTTGATCCAAGGCGTATTCAAGAGCATTTGGGGCACCACGGAACGCTAGAGACAGTTTCGCCCAACGCACCAACGTCCGAGTGGACATGGTGACGCTGATCTGACCATCTTCACCGTTTTCGCCAAGAAACAGTTTGCGGACCTGATTAGCAATCCGAACCATTCCCTTCCGCACATTTTCCGGAAGTTTCGGAGTAGCACGGCCAAGAATGCTGAGTTCAGCTTCCTCATCCGCATACCCTACTTTGGTGAAACGATAGCGATCCATAGCTGCGAGGTTCTGCATCATCACCCCCTGGTACAAACCAGAAGCATCACCGGACCCCGTAGAGTTACCAGTAACGACCACACGAAACATCGGGTGCGGCTTGATGATTTCCCCGCCATTCTGAGCGATCACAAGGGGACGCCCTTCAAGGACATCGTTGAGACCAGCCAGCTCGGCAGGGTCGGCCAAATCCACCTCGTTGATGAGGAGCAGATGACCTTCACGCATAGCGACTGCCAGAGGTCCATACATGAACTTCATGACAGGTGGTTGACCAGGCTTTTCCGCGACCAGAGCGTGATGTCCAATCAGATCTGTCAGCTCCATCCGCCCGTGGGCAGTGATTTGCTGAACAGGCCAGTTGAGACGACCAGCGATCTCGGTGATACCTGAGGTTTTGCCAGACCCGGTAGGGCCGGTTACGAACAATGCGTCACCGCCAGGCTCTTTGAGATAGGCCAAGACCTCTCGCAGAAACTCTTTGCGGAAAACGTAGTTGGTATCAGTGGCAGGGATGAAAGGGTTTGAACCGTCAGCGTAGCCGATGGCCGTTACCTTCTCCGGAATGCTGGGCATACCGAAAACCTTGCTTACTGAGAATTGAGAGTATTGAGACATAGGTGCGCTCCTATTGTGACAGGCGCACCACGTCCCGAACCGGGCGGATGCGCCCGGTTGGGCTAGTAAATTAACGTTAATTTGCTGTTTGTTTTTGGCGACCAGCTATCGCACTTTTCGCTCTCCGAAGAGAACAAAATCTGCTTACTGATGGTATTCACCATGAGTAAGAAGACTTTTAAGGAGCGAGGAGAGTAGCCTCTCCTGGAGGCTACTCCCTCAATGGACGAACATCACCACATCGTCGTTTTGACCAATGACCCCGGTTTCTTTGGCCCACTTCACTGCTTCACTGTGCGCCTGGTAGGAGCTGGAATACAGTTTCGGATCAAATTTCACCTCGCGTCCATCAGCCAGATAGATGATGCCTGCGTGATCGTCGTAAACATGAAGATTCTGTTGCATTCGACATTCCCCCTGTAGCTTGTCGTCAAAGCCAACTGACACCAGAAGACTTTGAGGACAAGCCACAGAGGCTTGACCAGAAAGAGAGGGGTTGCCCCCTCCCTTTGCGTTGACTATCAGCAGTAACCGAACGATTCAGCGATTCTCACGAAAGGACGAGAGATTGCCCAACCAGCAGGGATACACAAAGCGATGATAGCGATTTCCATGATGTTGCTCCTAAGCAAAAAGGGGCAACATCCCCGTCGGGGTATGGTTGCCCCGATGGGTTTGAAAGTGTCGAAGATTACTCAGCGACAGTTATTACCAAACAAGTTCCTTGCCCTTACGAAGGTAAGTCGGGATTTCGAGATAATCCCAGTCAGGTTCTTGTTTAGCGACTTCTTGAACTTGAGTTACCTCAGGTTCAACGACTGCTTTGGCTTGTTCAGCCTTGGCAGCACGTTCTTTGATGACGGCCTGTACAGACCGCATTGCAGGAACTGCGAATTTGTTCCAAAGGAACAAACCGATACGCTGGAACACTTTAGCGAGAACGATGAAGGAAAAAGCAAATGCCTTCGCGCCTACGTACAGTGCGCCCAGAGATGCAAGCAGAACTACAATGAAAGTGATGATGTGCATGGTGTTGCTCCTATGTAAAAAAAACAGGGGCAACACCCGAAAACCGGGAGAAGCCCCCGGCTTGGGGTTAAGTAATGCCATACGGCATAAGACTAGATGCTGTTTGTTTTCGGAGACCAGCTATCTCACCTATAGCCGCAGAGCGACTAAGATGATTCAAATATAGCTCACCTTTGCTAAACAGAAAACGCTGTAACTGTCCATTTTGGGCACTTCGAGAGGTCAGGTTACAGATTGACCGCATTTATCCTTTCCAGTGCGTTTATCTGTACCTCAAATTTAGGAGTATCTCTAATGGCAGAAGCACAAGTAGCACTGGACACAAACAACGACCGCAGCAACCACTACTCTCGCCCTGTTTTCAAGCAAGTTCTGAAAGTAAACAGCCTCCAAGCTCAGCGCGTCATGGAACGCAGCTTTGAGCGAGTTTCCAACTCCCTGTTCTCCATCGACGTGATCCTTCGCATCATCGGTGAGCAGGACGAAATCGACCAGGTTGAAACCGTCATCCTGGAACACATTTCCAAGGTCTCCGAAGACCTGGACAAAGCTACCGCCCAGCTCAACAAGCTGATGGAAGACAACGGCATCGACATGATGCCCGGCTACACCAACCCGAATGAATACACCATCGAGATCAACTCTCCTCAGGTTGCTCAGTTTGCACACCTGATCCGCAAACTGGATACCCTGATGGGGATCGTTGACACTCTCTGGCTGAACACCGTACTGACCAGCAAGCAGCGCACCGACGCCACTTACCAATGGCAGCAACGCCTCATCAAGCTGGCCGGTCGAATCATCGGCATCGAGAAACGGGCTCGCATTTCCGCCCACAGCAAAGGCAAAGAAGGTGAAGTGGCCGAAGCCGCTCCGGAATCTGCAACCGGCGACAAGGAAATCGCAGACGAAGCCGAGAAAACAAAAGCAGCATAACCCAGCCCAAACCTTTGCCCCTCGCCCGAGGGGCTTTTTTTTGTCTTTTATGGTTGCATTTTTTGATGCTGTGATATTATCGAAGTAAATCAGATTCAACTCAGGTAAGAACGGAGAACAACATGAAAAAGGCTTTAATCACCACCGTGGCTCTGGCTGTAGCAGCTCTATCTGGCTGTGCATCCACCAGCAGTTACGAACCCACAGCGTACAAAACCAATCACAGTCGCGCTTACAACATCGCGGAGGCCGGTGGCCTGGTAACAGGCATCCAAGACGCTTCTGTTCCGCGTGACAAGCTGGAGCGTCTGACCGACACCAAAACGTTTGGGGCAGCCTACGTGCTGTCTGGCTACATGTCCCCTCAGCTCGGAATGACCGACTGGCAAGGTGGCTTGGTCAACCTTGCGAACTGGGCTATCGGCCCCAAACAGCATGGCGCTCGCAATAGCTTGATCGCTTGGATGCCTGCTAACGAAGCAGTTTCACCGGCAGACGCTCAGGCCAAATTTCTTTCACATGTGAAAGTTTCCATTGAGTCAGCGCTGACTGATTTGGGTGCCAATTTCACGCTTCTGTATGACAAAGACGGTCGCCTAACCTATCAGTTCTACAAGAATGAATGGGGTTGCCCGACGTGGGTGAACGGACAAAGTAAGGTAGCTGACATGTGTTCCGTTAAGGTGAAAATCGTGGAGCCTCGCCTAGGGTCAGCTCCTAATTTTGTCTCTGGCGTTCAAGGTACAGCGTATGCCTTCACATCAGGCCATGAGACCGCATACAACTTTGTGAATGTCGGTAATGGGGCAGCAAGCCATGCTCCTCAGCAAGCGATCTACGCAGCTATTAGCAAACAGCTACCAGCTTGGGCCTACCTCTACCTTGCTCCAAAATCGGTTGAGCTGGATAATGGCGAAAAAGTTGCTTTCCCTTACCTTCTTGATCAGGGAAAAGCAGAGTTATTTGTTTACCCAGAAGCGTAATCAATCTACATGAGAAAGGGGCCGAAAGGCCCCTTTTTTTATCCACCACCAGTTGGCGCGCCTGTTTGAGGGTCTATGCTGTTTGTCGCCTCTTTTCGCTTCGCGTCAATATCAATCCCTTCCAACCGCTCCAACGCCCTTTCCTGAGCATTCTTCCGCGTCCCGTCAATATTGAAGTCATTCCCTGCTCCAGTCAGCGAGTCGAGATTTATTGAGGCCGGATCAGGGAATTTACCGTTCTGCTGTAATATCCCAAGCCACTCATCCAAATTAATTTTGCTCCAATCAATTTCGGCAATTTTATCTAGTGGAATCCCTTCACACTGAGGATTTTTGGGGTCTCCAAAGTTCTGCCCCAATTGAGGGCGAACCTGTTCTTGTATAATACGAGAGAGCGGAGAATTGAAGCAGCAATACGCTTCTCTTTTTTCAATACAAGCGCCCAACACCTTAGATTTACAATAAGAGCCTACATAGGTGCAATTCTTGAGCGCTCTTTTTGCGTTCATAGTGAACTCTTCTTCCTCGCACTTATAAATCATCTGGATCATCACCATCGCAACGACATAGACGGTATATATCGTCATGGCAGTGCTAAGCCATGTTGTCGCAGTCTCCATCATTGCTTCGGCAGCTTGTTCAGATGCTGCGGCAGCCGCCTGCTCTGTTGCTGCATCTTGGCCTGCTGATTTCATGACATCCATCATCACTTCTTTGACTTGCTCTTTGAGCTGGTCAATGAGTTGATCAACAAACTGCTCTACAGGCTGGAAGAACGAATCAACAGCACCTGAAACGTTCTCTATATAACTTGTGAACGGTTTTGTGACTTCTGTCCACCCTTGAAGGGCAGGTTCCCTAAGTACCTGATAAGCACCTTTAAGCGCATTACCATCAGTCAGCCCCATCACTGCGCCATCGAGCTTTGGAACGGCCATTATTAGGTTCAGATAATCGGCAAGAGATATATTGGTTGGCTTTTCACAGCAATCAGAAACTCCCCCAACAGCTATCTTGCATTCGCCAGCTTCCCCTGCAAAAGCAGAGCAAATAACGTTTTCATCCCCGGTAGGATTGTCATCCCCATCTTGGCCTGTGCAGCTCATATCCTGCGTCATGAATTGGGCTGCATTGAGCAACGCAGTAGCGCGAGCAAAATCAGTGCTTTGTGTTTTGGTCAAATCAAGGCAGTCATCTCCCATGCAGCGTATAGGCCCACCGCACTGGTACTCAGTTTCCTTTTCCAAGGTCGGAACAGAAACATCTGTACCACAGTCATAAGTATCCTCGTGGACGTAGCACGTACCAGAACTTCCCTGAGCACCATCAACACATTTGGAACTGATGAAGCCGCACTGAGGGTTTTCTTCATATTTCTGACAGCTATCGAGATTCCCGCCCGTGTTTACCGGACAGTGCGTTTCACCTTGAGGGTCTGTCCAGCAGTCCATTTGCCCCTTATAGAAGTCATAGTCAGCTTTAACTCGAACCTTTTTGCATAGTTTTGGAATACCAGGCAAAGGTGACGGCTTGAGTTGAGATTCGCAAACTTTGATCCCATTGATGACTGTGCAGCCAGTAGCATCAGTCGGGTCATCTATACATGTGATCTCGCCTTCCGCAAAACCATCTACCACCCCTTTGGCTGAATCCATGCAGCTCTGTGGAGCCCACTCATCCTTGGTAATGGCTTTCGATGGGTCATAGCGGAGTTTTATGCGGCCAAAACCCTCACCTTCGCCACTTACTGAAACGCGGATCTTAAACGTAACAACATCACCATCTTTCACGTTCTTAAAATAGGGAGTGATATCAACATTAGGGTTTCGCTCCCAACTCGTGGAGAGCTCACATCTACCGGCTGTTTCTGGAGGGAAGTTGCCATCTGGGCCAGACCACACTTTAGTCTCTTGGCCGGACTTACCGACCCACACTTGCATGTAGTCATCCCACTTGGCGTATTCAAGCGTTGCAGACACTATGGCATCTGGATTGCTGACTTGGACCCGCGTGTACTCCTCATAAATCTTGCAGTTACCACTCCAGTAGTTGTCCCCCACTCGACCAATCCACAACTCAGTACAGCCTTCTCCACAAGATTTGAGGTTATATGGACCATCATAGTGCTTCACCACAGAGGCGTCGTAGTCATGGACAACCTCACAGTCCGCGCTTTGATCTACAACACGCTGACACCGTTCATACTCTGGAATGTGGGCGTTGATAGTATTCTGATTGATGGTTGTTTCGGCAGAACAATCCCCAAAGCCACCTGCGATGAGGTCCATATCCTCATAGGTCTTTTTGCTTAGATTTAGTACCGGGTCATTACTGAAATCAGGGCGTGATCGATTAGAGGCATCGAGAAGAACCTTGTATGCCGCACCAGAGATTGATGGATTAGCACTATTGGCATCACTCCACAGCGACCCTTTTGCATTATTCCCCACGCTGTCCATGTCATCGCCAGAGTCGTAAATGCCTTGCAGACCGCCCACATCAGGTTTATTGGCATCAGGGAAGTAATAACTATCAGGTTTATTGTTGGTCCCGCTCGTTCCGGGGAATAGATCATTGACATTAATCTGACTCCCCCCGTTCATTTGGAATTGACCGTCTTTCAACGTCGGCATAGAGATTGTGCCATCTTGCACAGTCCCCGAGCTCGACTTGAATGAGTTTGAGAGGTTTTGTCCGAAAGCCTGGGCCTCTTTACCCACCGCTGTGATGTCCTGGTCTTGGCTACCGTTAGCGTAGGAATGTATCGGCAGCGCAGACATGGTTACTGTCAACAGCGAGGCCACAGCTTTCATAAAGTAATTATGACTTCGCATTGTGTTCTCCATTTCAACCTTCCCATGCTATCTGAGAAGACAAGGGCCACCTGTACGTGTAGTGGCCCTTTTGGGGCATAATCTAAAATGCCCGTGCAAATTCGTTAGGGTCTGCTCAATTGTTACAGCAATCATTCCATCGCCAGATGGTGTAAATAGGGTCTTGCCCAATTGCCGGTATAGTTCGCGCCAGACCCCACGTAAGAGTGGATTCGCCAATTACGTGAGATGAGTTTGTCTCTGGAACCGGATGCAATAGCGTGAATTTGTACTGCGTTTTGGGTAGTGTTGGGCTAATAACGCCTCTACACATAGCCTCAGAACCCATTGTCTTCCACGCTAACCCCCGGCGATGCAAAGCAGCCAGAACCCTTGTGCTAAGAAGACTGCTATCGCGGATAACACCTTTTCCACCATTCTGGTTGCCACTAAATGGATACAGGGTGCCCCATGAACCAGCACACCAGAAAAGCTGTTTTAAAGGTTTTCCAGCGGTTGATGAGACAGCATCAGCAGTACACGCAGCCGCCGCAATTGGGTTTGCTACTGCCGCCGCCTCTGGATTGGTAAAAAAAGCGAGCTCATCATTGTTCCAGGTCGGGTCGAGCTCCGACATGTACATGATGTCGAGATCCATATACCCATCAGCATTACAGGTCTGCTTAATAAATAAATCGAGCATCACCAACAGAGGAAACGCATAGTAGTGATAGTGCATAAAAGAACCATCACCACCATCCATGTCTCCCATGCCATGATGCCCTTGGTTAGTCCTATCAAACGGGAACCTGACACCATTCAAGACTGATGAGCAGCCAGGCACTCTCTGAAATTCAACGAGCCGTGCTGGCTCCCACATAGAAGTGGTGACTCCAGGCCGAGGGACCCCTAGATTATCCTCGCACATACACAGAGGGTTGCTTACGGCTTCACTCGGGAATGATCCGCCTCCACCACTTATAGGAACCCCTGCTACTTTGATAGGGAAAATACAGCTCCAGCAGATGTCAGTAATCAGTTTTCCGCCGATCACTTCCGCATTCTGGCACCCAGGGTCAGCCGATACCGAACCAACCCAAAAGACCGCGCTAACGGCCATGATCCGTAGAATTTTTTGCATCATGGTAAGGCCTTTACGTAATTCAAATTTTTCTCCATGACAGCAGGCTTCCCGTGATAGAAACCTTGTTGCCATGACAGTCCAAGTAATTTGGCGCTCTCCCCCAATGGGAAGCTCTCCACCTGCTCAGCAATGAGCTGTATGCCTTTTCGGCGGCAGTGGAGGATGGCCGGGTAGTCTTCAAGCGACCGCAGTCTTCTCGCGTCAAACTTGCAATAGTGCCAGTCATAACGGCTCAGGCGATCCAGAGAAGAGTTTTTGTCTCCATAGTCATCCAGCGCCAGCTCAACCCCTATTTCGGTCAGAGCCTCCCATCTCGATGCGAGAGAGGCGTCCTGAATGCCCTCTGTAATCTCGATGACAAGCCGTGATGAGTGATTTTTAGCAATGTCGCGGACAACCCTACACCACGCCTTGAAGATGACGTCTGATTGCAAAGTTTGTTCGGAGACATTCAGAAAGAGAGCCGGGTACAGATCCAAGCAATAATGAAGGTTGTCCTGAATGAACCGTGCCATCTCCATATCCACCAGTCCCCAATAAGGAGGAGATGACAGAGAGGATGGTGTAAGAACCCGGCCTTCGTCGTACCAACGAGCCAGTACCTCAGCAGCGACAAACGAACCTGTGCCGACGTCTTTAATTGGTTGGAAAGCCGGGGCAAAAATCATTCACCGCCCTCCTCAGCAAGTTCGCGGACAACAAACTTCTTGCCTCTGGCAGTAATGACGCTCGGTGTGTGCTCCAGCTCGAACCGGGTAATCAGATCTGGCGTCAGCAGATATACCGGCGCGTCAAAGTTGTCGGTGACACTCTTGTAGGAATCCCAGCCTTTGTCTTTGTCGAACTCTGTGGCGATATAGGTGATCCGTTGTACGCCAGGCTCCAGCTTGATTTCAGGCAGCTTCTTGGCGAGTAGTTCCATTTGCTTTTTGTCCAGCGGGTCGAAAACTACGACCGCTTGGGTAAATGGCCGCGTTCCAGGCTTGCAAACTTCCTTCGGATCGCACAATGGGTTGATCACGTCACCCGCGTGAGCGAACACAGTGCCATCCGGAGTGCTGATGTCACTGGTGATCATGACGCTAGGGTCAATTTCTCGTGTTCGAGATTTTGGCGCTCTTGGCAGCTCATTGAAATTCTGCTTGGTCCAGAAGCGCTCTATAGCCTGTTTCTTCTTCTCTTCCCAGTCGATATTGGCAAGGCGTTTCTTGGCAACATCAATAAGGTCTGGCTCACTGATTTTCTCCACCGGCCCCTTAACGCCGAGATCGCCTTTTTCTCCGTTATCCACTTCCCGAGCCAACCATACCGGGTCGGACAACCCGGAGACCTGGGCGACGACGTTTGGTTGTTCGCCAGGCAGCGGCTCATCCTCCAGCATCACAATCGTGGGAACGGCTGTGATGTTGTACGTTTTGAACAACGTAGGGTTGATGATGATGTTCGGCACTGGGTCTTTTTTGGCCGCGAGCGCCTGAATAGCTTTAACTCCCTGCCCCAAGTTCATTCCTTCCGGGATGCCACGGAACACAATTACAGAATCAGGCTGGCCTGACACCGCCGTTAGGACGTCATCTAACCCCTGTTCGCCAAGAGACAACGAGGCGAAAACCAGTATCCGATGGTCAGAGTAGATACCCTTTTCAGCCTGTTTCCGGTGCATCTCCTTGAGCGTTGGGTTAGTAGTTTGGAGCTGCTTGAAAAATGCCTTGGCTTCGGCCTGAGCCTCGTCCATGTGTTGGTTTTGCAACAGAGATGGCATTTCCATCTTCTGGGCCTTTTGGGCAATTTGCTTTCCTTGCTCAATAAGCGCCTTATCCTGCTCTGTGAGCGGAGACTCTTGAGCGTATGCCCCGCCAGCCACAGAGAACATCAACGCCACCAGAACGCTCTTAGAACAGGGGATATGCGCGGCCAATGATCTGATCATTTTTCACAGTCCCCCAGTAACGTGAGTCGAAGCTGAATGGGCTTTTGCCCATAAACCAGTAGTTGTTCTCTTTCAGCGTGGTCTTGCCGTAAAAGTGGCTCTCTGGCAGATGTAGTTTCCCTGCGAGCTGGAGCCCCTCTCCGACGACATCACCATTGACGGTGATCTTCCACTTATCGTTGATCTCGACTTTATCCCCCGGCATACCGGTGAGGATTTTGACCATGCGAGTCCCGTCCTTGTAGAAAGGCTGCATGTTCTTGGCTTGGAAGGCGTAAACCGCTCCCCTCTCCAGAGTTTGGTCGTTCAGATCAATGAGGAAGAAGGTGTAACCCGGCAGGCACTTCTCCTGTTGTGGATCAATGCCAATACGGTAGCGGCTGGCAAAGGCCGCACCAGCAGCCCAAAGAACCACTAGTGTCACACCTGCCTTAACCCCGAAGCGCTTCCAGGATTCCTTTTTGACGAAATACTTCTTGAGTGGAAAATTCATTTCAGCACCTCATCAGGGAGGTACACGTCACTTGGAGCCCCGACGACAGCACTTGCGTCAAGGACCAAATAACCTGCGTCTTTCAACTTCAAAATTGCGTCATTGGTCTTGACCATCAGCCTTTCAACTTCCTCCTGAGAGGCACCAGCGGGATACGCCGACGCCACTTTAGCGAAGTCAACCACGACCACTGGCGGGGTTTGATTCAAACGCTGATGGATGCTTGCCGTTTGTTCGCTCATCACGTAGTAGCTACCGCCGAAGCCACCAGCGGCACCGAGAATGGCGGCGATTGCGATTGATTTAATGTCCATTACTGTCTCCCTGGTTATGCAGCCTGCCGACGGCTTCGCATTACGGCCTTGATTGCCTCAGGTATGCTCATGCCTTGTTTCACAAACTGGTCGATGGCGTTAACGTCCACCGGATCGGTCGAATAAAGTAGCTTCTGGAAGTCGCCCACTATCAAGCGACCGACGCCCATACCGCTCTTCGATTTGATAAAGATTTCTGAGTACACGCCTTGGATGGTGTGTACCGTTTTGAGGGTGTGGAACCCGCCCTCTGAAAGGGTCAGACGACCGCTACGTTTAACAGATTCCACGGTTTCTTCGGTTTGGCCGAGCAAGTACATGCTGGCCGAGTTCTCCGCGATGGCGCGGCCCACTGCGTTCTCATAGAGGTCGTTGATGGACTGCGTTGCAATGACAACGGAGCCACCGTACTTACGGAATTTGCGGTAGGCATGTTCCATGAAGACCGAGACCTCGCCCTCTTTGAGCAGGTCCCAGGCCTCATCCACGATGACGACTTTCTTGCGGTTACGTTCACCCAGGAATACTTCTTGCTGGATCTGGTAAATAAGCTGGAGTAGTACAACCTGACGCAAGTGCTTACGCCCTTGCAGTTCATCGAGCTCCAGTACAGTGAACTGGTTCTGGAAGCTGACGTTGTTCTTGCGAGAGAAGTATTTCCCGTAGCTGCCCTGCGACGTAAAGGCGTAGAGCTGCTGACCAATATCCTTGAGGCGCTGGTCATTTTCTTCTTCCAGGCAGCGCTCAGCGATGTCGTCAACCTTCATCTCTTTACCTTTCTCTTCCCACAGGCGAGAAAGGACCTGTTTCAACGCAGAGATTTGCCATTCATCCAGCAAGCCCTTAGCCGAAGCCATCGCACAAACGAGGCTGACTATCGCGTCTTCTTCGTCCTCGTAGTTCTGTATGAGCTCAAACGGGTTGAGGCAGACGTGCGTTCCTTCTTCAAAGTGAACGAAGTCGCCATTGAGCATTTCCGACAACTTCTGGTAGGACTTACCGGCATCAATAACCCAGACCTGAGCCCCCTCGGACAAGTAGGAAAAAATCAGTTCGTTGGTAAGGAACGATTTACCCGAGCCGGATTCGGCTGCGATCACCAGGTTCTTGTTGGTATTACTGTCGTGAAGAGACAGACTCATGAGCTGGCCGTTGCGGGAAATCAGCGCTGCATGATAGGTCCCGGTCCCCTTCCATTCCCCAAACACCGGCAGGACCACAGCAGCCTGCTCGGTTGTCATGGTCTTGTAGCGGAATAGGTCTCGCACTGCATCCCGGTCGGTACAGAATGGCAGGCAGTTGAGGAACATCGGCAGAGCAACGAACTTGTCCTCCATCAGCTCGAACCGAGATTCACGCCAGATGTTTCGTGCGGCCATCGCCGCCGCTTCAACACGTTCTTTGGTTGGAGCAAATAAAACCACCGAGTAGGTGATCTTGACTGGCTTAGCCCCCTCTTTCATGGACTCATAGAGAGTGTCGAAGCTCTCCTTCTTGTCCGCCAGCACCGGCACGAATTTGAGCATCGGCCCGTAGGCTTGGTTTACAGTGAACTGGCGTTTGCGCTCCAGAGTGTTTTTCGTGCTTTCTGCCTCAGGGAAAAAAACATTGGTCACGACCATGTAGTTTTCTTTGATGCTGGAATTGCCGCCGCTGAGATCCCCGGCATAGGTCAACGCATCACCAAAGTAGAAAACGTCAGGCAGCTTTTTCGCTGACATGACTTTCGCGTGGTAGTCACCCAGCCTGATGCCATTCTTGCTGACTTCCACGTCGGTGCCGTAATCGAAGATTTGCTCGCAGATGGGCTTATCCATCTCCCAATCCACAGAGTCATGTCGCCATGAAGCATCTGGCCCCCAATTCAGGATGGTGCTCATGATCCGGATGTAGTTCACCGCCGTCATTGTGCGAGGACGCAGACCAACGGTTTGAAGCGATGATTCGACCTTCGTGCGAAGCTGTGCGAGCTGCTGGAGTTCGCTTTCAGTCGGGTTATTGTTCTTGATGGGGACTTTGCACGTAACGAACAGCTTGAGGTCTTGGATCAAGCCATTGTCGTAGATACCTTTGTTGGTCTTGGCAAATATGCGATCTGTCGTGTGGTGCTGGAGGAAGTTAATCCGTTCCTTGATAACAGATGTCAGCAGCTCGTGACGGAAGCCATCACGCAAACCCATCATCCGGTACATCTCCTGATTGATGTCCGGGGAGCGGAACAGGACAAACTGGAGCGTAGTCTTCGACGGGAACTCCTGATTCAGGAAACCGTTCATTCGCTCCTGAACTTTTTCATCGGCACCACACAGGGGCTCACACATGAAACCAAAGCCTGCACTGTGATCATCCATAAGGAAGACATGATCGTCTTCGTCATAGGCCAGGACAGGAATAATCCCGGCAGCTCGCAAGTGCTCCGGGATCAACGTTTCTTCGAGTTTCTTTTTGATGGTTACGATCATTCAGCACTCTCCAACCATGATTTCAGGTTCTTCGGACGTCCTTTGCTGACACGACCATCCGGAGCAACAACGAACGGAACGCCCTCAATCCCAATGAAATGAGCTGTCAGCAGCGTTTGGTCGTATTGGCCGGGGTCGCAGGTTTCTTTTGAAGGAAGGGAACCCAGGGTGTTGTTCATCAGCGCATCAAGCGCGTGGGTTTTGTCTTTCGCGCAGTACAAGTTTTTTGCCAGGCGGTTGGACTCAGCACCCAGAGCTGGAATCACGATAAATTTAAAGGTGTAATCATCCACCAGCGATTTGGCATCACCCATGAGCTGATGGCAAACCGCGCACCTAGGATCAACAAAGACCACCACCTCTTTGTCACCACGCCCCATCGACACAGTGTTCAGCGTGTCCACATCCATGCCCATGCTCTTGAAGTGGATACGCTCCGCTACATCCCTCATTTGGGACATCGTGTTGAGGGGCTTCTTGCTCCACAGGTCGTAGATTTGTCCTGAAATAACAAATCGTCCGTTTTCAGAGAGGAACATGATCTGCCCATCACTTTGGACGGCTCGAACCCCTTTGATGGGTAGCTCTACAATGTCCTCTATCTTCGCCGCTCTGGGATCGGTGATTTCCAATTTCGATGACGCATGAGCCGTGCCGGTAATAATCCCGAACACCATCAGCGCCCCAAGTAATTTTGTCCGCATGTCTATCCCCTAAGATTGGATTACTGGATGCTGGGCAGTGTATCCGGGGGATGGAAATAGACTCGCCTCTGTAATAGCCCAATTTGGACAATTCCAGCGCGATACAAAAAAAAGCCCGGTCTGAACCGGGCTTTGAGAGGAATGAACCTTAGTTCATGGTAACAGCTTCGGATTTGCCCCCAGAGTCATCGACCCCAACCAGAGAGATGGTCGGCATCGTTTCATAGGTGCCCTTGCTGATAGTCACTCGATCAGAGCTGATGCTCTGCAACTCACCGGCAATGGTCCATTCGTAGGACTTCATGCGGCCATCGGTATCTTCGCAGTTCGCATAGACGATCCACGACCCAACGGTCTCTCGTGAGCTCAGGCTACATGCAGGCAACTTGTTCTCTGCAACATTGATGTTCACCTCGCCCTCAGCTTCATGCCCCATTTCTGAGGTTATTTTCAGCTTGATGCTGTGCTCACCAGCGCCCAGAGTTGCTCTGCCGTAGTAACCACTGCTTTCCAACGGTGTACCATCTACCGAATAAACACGAGTCGAAATACGGTCGCGTGGGTGGCCGCCAGAAATGTACGGTCGCAACAGCACATCCAGAGGCTCACGCTCGTATTTGTTCGAGCCAGAGTATTGCAGGTCAATGGCATAGGGCGCTGCCTGGCCGATCTTGAGCGGTTGCTCGATCACGGTCTCATGGCCGCGAGCATCACGGACAGTGACCTTGATGTTGTAATCACCCGGCTCATTGATCACAAAGGACCGGACAATATCCTGCCGCTGATCCTGAATCACAGCGCCTTCCGGCAACTCCCACTCGTAGGTCGGCTCTTCCAGCTTGCCGTTGAAGGCAATTGGCCGCACTGACGCGGTGATCGTCGCAGGAGCCACGTCTGCGTTCTTCCTAACCTGCATTCCGAAGCTCGGCCATACATACTGCCAAACGCGGGAGCGTAGGCTATGCGAAGCCTCTGCACCCTGATCTCGGTATCCTTCGATCCAGGTGGTGTACTTCGTTTCTACAGTAGCCTGATTGAGGTCAGTGTCAGAGGGTTCGTACTCAGCAGTATCACCCTGCACAATCGAGCCATCAGGCAGCGTGAAGAACCCGTTCAGCTTCACGTCCATCCCACGGTAAGGCAGGCTGGTTTCGGCTTTGAACACATACTTCTTACCGGTCTCAATAACTCGCGGCCCTGTCACGTAAGGACGAGGTGCCTTCACTGCTCGGAAGTCAACCGCCGTTTTCGCAACTTCATAGGCATAGCCGTCATCAGCCGGTGCCGTGGCAGAGCGCACACGAGCCCACAGGCGGTATCGGGTTTCTTCATCGCTCGAAAGCGTGATGCTATCCCCTGTCTGCGCGTAGGTTTTGCCACCGTCAGTAGACCACTCAACAATGGCATTGCCACCGGAGATTGGCTCATCGTTCAACGTCAGGTTCGCTGTGTACTTGCCTTCACTTCCGACAAACAACGTGGTCGGGCCGATAACAGCAATATCAGGTTTGTCGTAAGCGACAACACTGACCGCTTCGGTGTACTTTTCCGCACCTGAGTTGACGTTCACCACCTTGGCCCGAACCTGGTACTCCCCCTTGTCGAAGGTCTTCACAAGCTGATACTTGTATCGATCTTCTGGGATGAACTGCTCCCAGGTTTTACCGTCGTCCTTACTGGTTTCCCACACAACCTGGCCGGTAGCCCGGAGATCCTGACGGTCGTCCAAAGATAGCTTGAACACAGCAGTGAACGGAGCTTCACCAGACAACTTGCGAGCCTCCACGCCAGCACCGATGGCACCACCGCGAAGCACTGTCAAGAAGGCAGGTCTGATAGACAACTCTGTGCGGTTGTAACCCTCAACAGGGCTTTCCAGAACAGCCTCAGCAGCGATACGGACGGAGGAAGTATCCACACCAGACAGGTCTACTGAGAACTGAGCTTCACCGTTCGATGCTTCCGCATAATCAGTGAGCGCAACCGTCTCGTTGTAGGCCTTTTGCTGGATCAGGCGTACTTTCCACACCCCCATCGTGTTAGCGTCATAGTCACCATCAGGTTTGTACTGATCACGGATGAGAACCCTAACCGGCAATGCCTGGGTGTCAATCGCGGTATCACCTTTAACTTCAACGATAGGACGGATACTGTCAGAAGGTGCAGAGATAGCCCGGTAGACAACCTCAGTCTTCACATCAGGCACCTTGTTGTAGGCCGCGTTCACCTTGTAGGTGGTCTCCTCCCACAACGCTCGCTCATCGGTATTGATGCGGCGATACACCTTATTGGTGGCACCCCATCCCGGAGTGAAGGTCTCAGACTCAAGAACATCCGAGTTGCGCGATATGGCAATATCCAGATCAGCTCGTTCAGAGTTGATAATGGCATCACCCAGGTAGTTACCTGTCATCGGCACCAAGTAGATGTTGTCTTTGAAGTTGTAGTCGGAGGCTAGTTCAACGGTCGGAGCTGGTGGGTCAACCGCTTCGACATTGAAAGTCTCGTCGTTCAACGTCACCCTAGTGCCGTTACGGGTGAAAATACTTACCCGCCACCCCAGTGGATGAACGCCGTTGGAGGCCAATGAACCAGAGAGCGAAGGTGATTCCGATAACGGGTCTTGGACCAATCCATCGGGGATCTGCTGCCACTCGAACAGACAGGCACGGCTTGCACTACCAACAGCCTTGTTCGCGGCCTCTTTTTTCGCACGGTCTGCGCTGAGGGTTATAGAACAGTCTGGCCCCTTGCTCTGCTTGAAGTTCACATCAAAATCTTCAATGACGCGATTCACCTGAGCAATGTCATCAATCGGGGTGTAGCCAACAGAGCCATAGGCAGTAGTTACCGTCAGGTTCTGAGAGCCAGACCCAACTTTTACCTTGGAACCGTCACCACTGAACAGGTACAGGCTGTATTCGACAGGTTGTTCACCAATGCTCACAGCCTGCCCCACCAGCCCAGCAACTTTCATCCCGTTGTTGTCCTGCGTAGTTTGTTCAGCCTCATCTGGAGTTCTGTCCCACTGGAGCAAACACACCGGGTCACGAATTGGGTCTGCGGCCATAGCCACATCCTCTTTCGTGGTGAACCGGCAAGGCACACCCGACTCTGGCAGGGCATAGATTTTCACTGGGTCAATGACCTGGCGAATTGTCCATGATTCAGCAGAGAGCTTAGCCGTCCCTTTCCAGGTATTGATGTCCACAACCAAGATGGGTGAGTTCGGCGCGGAGGTCATGACAAGAAGGCTGGAAGAGCCGACCACATCAGGAACAGCAGGTTTAACCGGAATGCTCAAACGACCACCTGACGCACCGAAATCATGTTGGCTCATGATCCCCATTGTCTGGCCTGGCTCGATACGCACCCCATTAACCACCAGCGGTACTTTCGCATCAGAACGTAGGGTCGCAAACACGTCGTATGAACCTGTCACGACAGCACCATCACTGAGCGTCAGCGGCTTGGTTTCGATGATCCGTTTGCCATCTGCATGAACAAATTCATGAGTGACAGCGGGGACCATGACCTTGCCATCCATCCCATCCGCCAGCATTACCTGACGAGGTTTGTACTCGAAGCCAACAGCCTTTTGAACCGCATTGCCTTGTGCATCCTCACCGGAAACAGTCAGCGTGTAAGATTCCCCTTCCTTCAAAGAAGGGAACATTACCGGGTACTCAAGGCGGAATCGACCTTTCGACTCCTCACGCCAAGACAACTGCACCTTGTCATTGGCAGGCCCCCCTACAAGGGCAATAGAGGTCAATTTAGGTGAAGGGTCGATAGCATCAGCCAAGGTAATAACAACATCATCTAGAGTCTGGATAGCTGCTCCATCTGCCACACTGAGTGTCATGGTTGGTGGCGTTCTATCAGACGTTATCTGGAACATTGGTTGTCGCGTTAAAGGCCCGTGCATCTCCTCTGCTGCGGCAACAAGACTGTATTGCCCCTCAGGGAGAGTTTTAAGATCCCACTGGTAAGTGTAGTTCTCCCAGTTGTTGGCTATTAACCCACCAGTTGGAGACAGCTTGTTGCCTTTGCTATCTTCAATCCATGCACTTCGCAGACGCAGCCTATCAAAGTAAGCGCCTCGTCCTGGCTGGTTAACGAATAAGGTAAATACCTTGCTATTTTGATCGAACTGCTGACTTAGCTGAGGGTAGTGCTGATCGTTCCAGTTAACCTCTGCCCAAAGAGGATTCGAGCGAAGAGATTTATCCGGATTGAAAACTGTCGCATTATCGTGGACGTACCCTGTTGTGCCTTTAGCCATTGTGAAGCTATTTGCAATCACGCAGCTATCTTGACCAACAGGAATTTCACAGCTTCCCCTGTGAACGGCAGTTTGAACGTAAGGCCTTGGTTCAACTTTGACACGGATACTACTAACAGTGACAGGAAGAACAGAATTGTTCACCCAGTAGCGGTAAAAACTAGACCATCCTATATCACTGTAATTGTAGTCCACACCCAAAAGTCTGGGACTTTTAGGCGCTGATGGAGAGAGTGTGAGGTTATAAGCAATACCGCCTCCCCCCCACTGGCCGAAGTTCACCCAACGCCAATAATTGCCGTCGGTATTGCCATAAGGTGCGGTTGTGACGAGATAAACATAGCTGGCATCTTCTCCTACCTTGGACATCTCTCCCAAGGCATTGGTCATATTTATCCCACCTTCTCTATACTCATGCCAGTTATCACGCGGAACACGCCAAGCTAACTTGATTGGGTTAGTTTTAACTGTCATGCCCTCAGTGTAAGCAACAAATCCGGTTAATCCAGGGCCTAAGTTGTTTGTACTTGAAGGGTCATAAACACCAAAAGGTGCAGACGGAGCATTGGTTATGCTATCAAACATCACTTTTTGACGAGGTGAAAGATAGCTATTTCCAGCGCTATCGCTTATCTCAAACTGAAGTGTAAACACTTCATCCAAGTCAGAGGCTGGGAAAAAGCCAGATTGGAAAGACTGTCTAGCTTGTCCGTTAGCGTCATCGTAGTTCACGGATACATCTTTGTAGAGTGAACCGTCTTGACGATACAGCTTTGCTTTGACGCCTTTGATGGGTGACTCATCAGAGATTCCTGACAGCAAAAAGGCATTATCCTCAGAGCCACCTAGACCCAGTTTCCAAACATCACCGCTAGTAACCTGCCCATAGTTACTATAAACCGGGGCAAGCGAAGAGTAGGTTGGCGGCGTCACATCGACAGTAAGAGGGTATTCATCCGTCTGTACTGTAGAACCATCAGAGGCAAGAATTTCCGCCCTGATAGTGTATGCCCCACCAACTGGAGCTGGTAGTTGAAGTTCCGCACCATAGTAGGATTTTCCACCCACTGTGATGCGATCAGTAGCCCCAAGAAGGTGGCTGGTCGCTGTCGAAACCACTGTTCCATCCGACCGAAGCACCGAAATCTTTACCTTTCGGTCGATACCGGCACTCAAGGCAAACGAGATATTGCCCGTTGGGTTGGCATAGTTGGCATTCGGAGTCAGAGACCGTTGCGTACCATCTGGAGCCTTAAAGGTGTATTCCAGCAGCTCTGCATGAGCAGCACCAGCGGTAAGAACCGCCAGAGCCCCAAGCATCGCCGGAATTTTAGGCTTGAAATTGATCATCGCATTCTCCATTCGTTTTGAGTTACAAGAACCCAATGCTGGAGGTTACGGGAGGGAGTGCATAAACATGGGCTGTGGAAGTGCCCTTTTTGAGCAAATAAGGAAATCCTGAATTGTGTGGGAGAGTGTGTTCAGCGTGGTGTGCTTGGTCAAGACCGAATGGGCTACGGATTGAGAGGGCACGATGGGTGCATGCTGTCTGTCTGCTGATTGCAGTAAAATTAGTGGGATGACGCCACAACTCATAAAAAAAGGTTTAATTGGCGGACTGGAGTGCGTCTCGCTAATAAAACTGTATAAATCCGCGATCACCAGATGCGGTTTCCATTGCAAAATATGCTCTTTTGCTAACAGGAGATTATTGATTCCTGATACCAGAAATGAGGAGCTGAACCTGCCAGAATGATTAAGCAAGGCCTCTATCCCTGTGCGGGTAAAGTGGCACCGGTCAATCACTAAAATTTTAAGCATAAACGTTTCGCATTCAGAAGAGGGGCAATCGACTTTCTGGTTTCAGAAAGCCCTTCATCATAGAGAACTCCGATGAGTGCCAAATGCGGGAACTACGCCGCTAATTATGCTTAATTCTTGCTTTTAGCAGGCGGTGAATAAAAAGGTTGAAATTCATTTTCTTCCGGGCAAAAATGCCATTTCACACATTAGCTTTGCAGGACGACCTGCAAACGCTTCTTTCACCGGGGACGGCCCCATTGTTCTGGAGCCTGATATGTCCTGGATCGTTTTATTAATTGCAGGTTTGCTCGAAGTTGTCTGGGCGATTGGCCTGAAATACACCCACGGTTTTACGCGTCTTACGCCAAGCATTATCACTATTGCGGCGATGATCGTCAGTATCGCCATGCTCTCCTGGGCAATGCGCACGTTGCCTGTAGGAACCGCTTATGCGGTCTGGACCGGTATTGGCGCTGTTGGGGCGGCCATTACAGGGATTTTGCTGCTGGGTGAGTCTGCCAGCCCGGCACGTTTGCTGAGCCTTGGGCTGATCGTTGCTGGCATTATTGGTCTGAAGCTGAGCACTCACTAAGCGCCAGGCTGTTTCACCCAAATCAGTTTATTCACTTCAAACCCTTCCCGGGTCGCGATGGCTAACATTTGCTGTTTCATTTCATCTGAAATAGTAGGGGTCCGTGAAAGGATCCACAGGTAGTCGCGATCCGGACCACAAACCAGCGCGTGACGATATTCCCGGTCGAGTGCAATTACGTTATACCCGCCATAGAAGGGGCCGAAAAAAGAAACCTTAAGCGCGGCTCTGCTTGGGTCGCCGGTGAAATAGGCTTTCCCTTCCGTTTTCTGCCACATCTCCCTGTCAGGGTTATAGCCCTTGTTAATAACGTTGATGCCGCCGTCGTCGCGCAAGCTGTATGTTGCGGTCACTTTATCCAATCCGCGCTCGAAACGATGGTCGAAGCGCGCAATTTCATACCAGGTTCCCAGATAGCGTTTGGCATCAAAGTTATTTACCACGGTAACGCCTTTCGGCGGTGTCGGGGAGCTACACGCGACAACCAGGAATGCAGCCGTAACTGCAGCAACGACGGGCAAAATGCGCATGGGATTTTCCTTGCTGTATTTTTGTTAAGTGTAAATGACAACAGGAAAAAAAGAGAAAGAAAGGAGGCCCAATATCCTGGGCCTCATCGTCAGTTATTGCAGCTTTTCAAGAATGCGCCAGGCCGCCTCGACACGGACAGGGTTAGGATAGCTTTTGTTTGCCAGCATCACGATGCCAAGGTTTTTTTCTGGAACGAAGGCTACGTAGCTGCCAAATCCACCAGTGGAGCCCGTTTTATGCACCCATGAGGCTTTCACTGCGGGGGCGGGCGGGTTTACCTCAACGGCGGGAAGCGCTGCCAATGCCACTTTGCTGTCGCTGCCGTTGATGATCGAATCAGCTTTCAGCGGCCAGTTCAGCATCTCCCAGCCTAATCCCTGGTACATATCGCCAATACGCCAGTAGCGAGACTGCGCAAGCGCAATGCCCTGCTGGAGCGTTTTCTCCTGAACGTGGCTGGCATCCATGTTGGCCTGAACCCAGCGGGCCATATCAATAACGCTGGATTTCACGCCATAGGCTTCGGCGTCAAGTTGTCCCGGAGAAACGTGTACGGGCTTCCCTTCGCGATAGCCCAAGGCATAATCTTTTTGTTCGTTCTGCGGAACCGTAATCCAGGTATGCGCCAGTTTTAATGGTTGCAGGACGCGTCTGGTCATTGCCTCTTCGTAACTCATTCCTGAGGGTTTCACCGCCAGCGCGCCAAACAGACCAATGCTGGAGTTAGCGTAAAGTCGCTTAGCGCCCGGAGTCCATTGCGGCTGCCAGTTTTGATAAAAATGCAGTAATGCGGCTTTATCCCTAACGTCATCGGGGATCTGCAGCGGTAGGCCGCCTGCCGTATAGGTGGCTAAGTGCAGCAGGCGGATACCCTGCCACTGTTTGCCTGTCAGTTCTGGCCAGTATTTCGTGACCGGATCGCTGAGCTTAATTTCGCCGCGGGCGATAGCATCGCCGCCCAACACGCCGTTAAACGTCTTACTAACCGATCCTAGCTCAAACAGCGTTTGCTGCGTGACTGGGTGGTTATTGGCGATATCGGCTTTACCCCAGGTGAAATAATAGGGTTTTCCCTGGTAGATAACGGCAACGGCCATACCCGGAATAGCCTGCTCCTGCATCAACGGGGTGATGGTGCGATTAACGATATCGGCAATCTGTTGTTCTGTTTTTGCGGCAGCAAATGTGGAGAAAGAGGCTGTCAGCAGCAGAGCGCAGCATAACGATTTTTTCATCATGAAATCAGTTCCGTAATTAAAAGCAAAAAGGTGTCCGGGCCCGTCAGACGCAATCAGTGTGTTTGATTTGCACCGTGTTGACAAACGGTTAAATTTAGCAGCAGATATAAGTTTTTCCTAAATTCCACGTGTGTTTTTTATTAGCTTCAAAAATCACTATTTCACGAAGAATTTAGACTGCTTCTCACACATTGTAACATTATTTACAACCACCTTTCAATCATTTTTGATAAATCATTGATTTCATCTTTGCTGCAATGATACTTAATAAACTCTGCAAGTTATCCACAGAGCAACACTCAATTTTATTGATGATATTCTTATTATACCAGACATTTTTCATACACTCCCTTGTACGGATAGTTTTCCGACAACTTCATGATTACATATCTTGCGGTTTTGATTATTTTTGCTGCAAGAAATACATACTTCAAACGAAAGGTCTTTATTTGCTGTCTGTATTCTGAAGAGTCCAAGGAATCAAACTTGAACAACAAAAATAGGTTATATGAAAGCATCATCATTTGAAACACGGCTTCATTCGCCCAAAATGACTTTAGCAAGAGATGACCCACCGCCATGTCGTATTTGGCTTCTTTGATATAGTTTTCAGCATTACCACGCTTTTCATAGTATATAACTACTTTTTCAGAAAGCAAGGTAGTATTTGTTACAAAGAAAAAGTAGTCGTATTCGGAACCTTCTAAAAGTGATAATTGTGCTCTTTCTTTTTCTGGTTTCAGTACGCGAGATACGACAAATCTTCTGTCTTTTTCCCATTTAACTAATTTTGTATACAGTTCTGTAGTTTCTCTACCTTCTTCTCCTTTAACGAATACAATTGATGAATTCGTTGCTTGTGAGGTGAGTGTAGAATAACTTTTGGCTTTAATTAAATATTTGCATCCAAGAGATTCTATCGTTTCGATAATTTTTTCATCAAAGTAGCCACTATCCATTCGAAATAAAATTTCTAAATCGTCTGATTTGATGTTAGCAACAATTTCTTTGATCATTTCCGCAGCACCGTTTGCAGTGTAAGTATTGCCACTTCTTACAAATCCGGTAACATATGCTTTTAATTCGTCGCAAAATGCAAATTGGATATTGTAGCATCGGTTTCCCAGTTTCTTAGGATTATATCCTTTTGACGCACCTTCTTGATGACCTTCTACGTTAATTACACTACTATCAATATCAATCGTAATGGATGTCAATTTACTTTTAGTGAGCAGTTTTTTAAAGACTTTAAAATTAATGTCTCTAAACATTTGGGTTGTCTTGAAGTTGAAGTTTCCTAGAAACCGTGACACTGTTTCAGGTTCTTTTACGGAAATATCAAACTCGTTGACGAGGGGATCATTTTGAAGTAGCTTTAGACGTTCTAACTTATCAATGCCAATGAAGTGACCGCAGAGCATGGTCTTTATATGATTCATCTTGATTTTATTTGTTGAGTCATTATCAAATACGAGGTCATTTTCAATAAAATCAAAAATCCCATTGCTTTTTGCATTCTCAAGGAGCAGAAAAAGACCTGCATTTGATGTTAGATTCTTAGCTTTGAAATCAATTTTATTAATCATAATTAGAACCCCTTTTTACTACTTTTCTTACTATTATTTTACCATATATCGAGTCATAAAAGCTGATAATTTAACATATTTTTGAGCACTTTTCTTTCACCCAATGGGTGAAAGCTGAATTTCGAAGGAATGCATATTTATCAAGGCTTTGATTATGCTTTTTGAAGTACTGACGTAGAATCTAGGGAAATAGTTGGAATTTGTTATGACTGGACTTTTTGCCAAAAAATAAGGGCAGCTTTTAGGCTGCCCCTATCACCCGTTGATTAACGGCAAGGTGTCTTTTACACCCCCAGGCCATTGCTGAGTTGCACAACAGCCGGGATGACCTTCTCTGCATGTTCCAGAGTAGCAGACATGATGGATTCCACTACGGTCGGGGAGTTGTACAGGCCCATACCGCCACCGATACCCATAGCGAAAGCCATGAGGCTCTGGCGAGCGATACCACCAACAACACCGACCAGGATCATCGCACCCGCAACGATTCGACCCAAAGTACCTTGGGTCCAATCCTTGAGAGTTACCCATACGTCGTCAAACGCTGTACCACCAGTACCAGCGTGGGCCTGATCCGGCACGAGCAGGAAGGCTACCACCATCAACCCCAGGAAGAGGAAGAGTGCGTTGTTTTTACTTGAGGCATTCGCCAACTGATTTGCGTTCATCAAGAACATCTCCTATTTGGTTGTTTCAGACTTCGGTTCGTGTTGTACCGTTTGCAGCGGTCTCAAAACTGGCTCACTTTGCGGTGTGCCATCCCCAATCACCCACCTGCGCGGTTCGATTTCGGTATAGACATACCCTGTCACGATGAGATCACCATTGGTGTCCTCCCAGGGAGCTACCCAAATCCGCATAACCTGTGCTGGTGTACGAATTGGAATCGGGCGATCCGGAAGACGCGGTGCGACATAGTTGTCAATCACCGGGTCTCCGGAGCTAGATGAGTTCGCTGAAACGTTTGAGGAACCTTCGCCATCCGCTTCCGCTTTGGCCTCGACTTCCTCTGGTTTCATTGGACGCGGGACATTTCCGTCATTGGTTGCGGCGTAAACGTCTCGCGCTGACATACACTGAACACCATTCGGCATTCCCGGACAGCTATACTCATCCTTGCCGATGTTGAACGTCGAACAGCCCGACAAAATAAGTAGCGCTGCACCCACCCCCAACATCTTTGCGGATCTTACTGCCTGTTCCTTTTGAGCCTCGCCTCTGGAACTGCCCTTTCTGGTCAAAATGTTCAAATTTTTCATTTCTTGGTTCCCCCGGTGGAACGAATTTGTAGCTTGGTTCCTTTGGTCACGATGATGTCTACCTGACGGCCAGCATCGACCTCGATAACAGGGAAGATGCCTTCGGCCATGTCGATATAGAACTGAGCGATGCGATCTAGCGCCTTACTGGCCCCCTTCACTGCTGCTCCCTGCAACATCTGGTCGGAGAACACAGACTGGTACTGGGTATTTGAGCCAGGGTTAGTGCTAACGACCGGCACAGGATTGACGTCAAAGGCTTCGGAAACGCCACCAAGGAAGCCTGCCATCAAGCTCTTGGCGATGATTTGCCCCTGCTTCGATACGACGCGACCACGGACACCGGCCTTACCGTCTTCACCCACTGCATAGGAATCCAGCTTCGCTTCTATGACACCCCCATCATCCCGAACGCACGAGAAGGTCTCGCCACGCAGGTACGCTCGCTCTGAACTGAGATCTCCATAGCCTGAAACAATCAGGAAGCACTCACGAACATCCGCACGGAAGCGGTTAGGCAAAATAGCCTCTTTCTGAATCCTGAGGGTCGAAGGGAACGGATCTCGACGAGCACCTTGAGATGTTGGTGCGTCCATACCGTTGATGAGCACCCCTGTCAGGATGGAGCCAGAAGGTAGGTAGATAGACTCATCATCCTTGTTGTCCTTCTCTTCAACTTCTGGCGCTTTCTGCGAGTAGCTCACTATTTGGATGCCTGGTTTAGTTGCATCACGACCGTCTCCCTTGCCAGTTGCAGGAGCCCCACCCTTCGAGTCAGGAAGCGGTGCGTCCCGAAAAAAGGATGCAGGATCTTTGTAGTCGAGCTTTTTCTCCATGAACTGACCATCACCACCAGATGCACCATTAACATCGGCTCTGGCATCCTCTGATGAAGAGGATGTTTTTCCACCAGCAGCGCCGGTTTCGACTTTCTTAGCCAATTCCATGTTCTTCTGGGTCAGGCGGTCCAAATCTTGACGAAGGCGGGTCATCTCACGGCCAACATCACTGGATTTCCCGGCAGTGGTTTTGGTTTCCTCCAGCTCTTTCTTGACTCGTTCCAGCTCCTTTTTCAGGTCGGAGTTTTCACGAGACACCATCTTCACATCGGCAGACAACGAATCTATCCCGATCTCACGGGTGTTTTTGTCTGTGAGAACGTGCTTGATGGTTTCTTGGCGACCGCGCTTCTCTTCTTTCTTGGGTTCACCAGAGAACATTGTCACGACCGCAAAAAGAACGAAGACGCCGCCAGCGATAGACACCCAACGCTTCTTGTTGGGGTCTAACTGTGTCCAAAATCGCTTAATCATTGGGCACCTCCCAGCAGCGATGGACGCTTAGACGTTGGTGCGAGACCACGCTTCTGCTTCTTCGCCACATAGATCTCCGTCTTCTGGCCGGGCTCAAGCACGTTAAGCGGCCACGTAGTCACCGCAGCCACATCCCAGCTCCCACACAACGCCTCTTTGAACTCAATAGGCTGATCAGAGACGTTCAGGGCGACACCGATGAACACGTTAAGGTGGTGGCCCATCATGTATTGCCCCTTGCTGAAATCCACCTTTACCCCAGGATGAGCGCAGCTCGGCACCGCAGCACCAGCAGGGATGCGGTTCAACGTGTAACCTTGAGGGACTTCACCAAGAGCAATCTTGCGGAATACCGACCGGATGGTTTCGACATAAGGCTGGCTCTGTTCCCAGGTCTCAGCCTTGGTATTGGCAAAAGCACCAGTGATACCTACACCACCATCGAGCTTGAGAAAGACTTCTCTGGGCGGAATACGACGGGGAACCATCGTCAGGCTGAGAGCTTGGGCTTCCGAGCCTTTTTCAGTAATGAACATAGTCACCGGATACTGCTTATCCGTGGCGACATAGACCACATTCTCTTTGATGCAGACCTCACCACACTGGCCGTTATCCGTCGCCCCGGTCAGAGATGTTGAAACGATCTCAGGATTGCTGAAAGGCGTGACGATTCGGTTCGGATGACCAACGGCTATCGGGATGATCTGGTTAACCCCCGGCTTCATCGTCAGTAAGGGGTTTTCATTCATGCTGCCCACAACCTCATGGGAGCTTTGTCCTGACGTCACAGGGGCAGGAACATCCTTTTTCATAACACTGGCCGGGACAACAGGAATGTCATCCGAGGCATAGGCCATTGAAGTTCCAAGCGCCAAGGACAGCGCCAGGAGCGAAAGTTTAGCGTTGTTCTTCATGCTTTCTCCGGTTTTCTTCTTTGCGCTGGAGTTGCTCCAAAACAGTTTTGGTGCGTGGCTTTCCTACATAGGTGTCGATGTAGTCCAGCACGGGCGCGTAGTTTGAAATCTTGATGGCGAACTCGTAGGAGCGTTCGCTACGCTCTTCGTTAGAAGAAGCCCCTTTGACGTAGGAATATCCGTAGACAAACACCTTGTCGCTCTTGGGCTCGTACTCAACAAAACGCGGCTCAAACCGCATGGTTACGCGGTCGTTCTTGATCTGTTGAGCTTGAATTTCGATGGCATCAATCACGTCCTGATAGATGCTCGGGGAGAGAAGCGGGGTGATCCGTTCTTTCACAAAGTCAACGGTTCCTGGCGTCACATTGCCAAGGAGCTGAGCAAAAGCGAAACCCCAAGCCTCTTTATAGGACTGAGAGGCGTTACTTTTCGTCACCCAGGCTTCTTCCGTGAGCGTGAAAGGCTGGATAGTGACGATGGTTTCCTTGCTGAATACTTGGACCACCAGCAGGAAAACGATAGCAATAAGACCACCCTGGAAGATTCGCCCCCACTTATTTTCTGTTTGGGTCCCTTCCCAGGTCTTGAGATACTTTTTCAGGTTCAAGGCAAATACCTCCGGACAAACGGGTTCTTGAGAGATTTGGCCTTGGTCATGATGAACCCGGCCCAGTAGATCATGTGGAGCAGGTATCCATCCGGATGGTTATCCCTGAATCGGCGATAAAGGTTGGTTACAAGTAACCCCCCCAGAAAGCAGATCAGAGCCTTACCGATGATGACCCCTATCGTTAGCCCCAAAAGCATCGGGGCCAACTCATCTGCGCTCCACAACAGCAGATGCGGGGGCTCATCGACCCGGCGCGGTATCTTTACAGGCTTCATAGCAACCCTCTTCTTTTCCTAGTGGCCTGTATTCTCATTCAGGGTCACTGATTTTCTGCCACGGCTTCGCGCCCTTTTCGGGCACTTCCAGCGACAAATAAAAAAAGGCGGCCTAAGCCGCCTTTTTTGCGTTTACTGGATCGGTTATTGATTTTGAGGAACCGCTTCCGAATGTTTTTCCGAAGCCGCAACGCTAACTTCATTGGCTGGTCGGGCCACCTCCAGAGTTTTCACTTCCTTGTTAGCATTGGCTTTAAACTTGAACATCAGACTGTACGCCGCCAGCAGGAAGAAGCTGAGAATGCCCCAGTAGGTCTGAACCGTGCCCAGAGCCTTGGCCGGGTCACTTGCAGCTCTGTTGGCCGTATCAGCAGCCAACTTAACCCACTGACTCCAGTCAAAACCTGCCGCAAAAGCAGACAGCCAAAACGCGACGGCCACTGGAACGATGAAGATGCACATCAGCACCGCGTTCATCAAAAACCAGAAAAATTGTTTATTAAGGTTCACACTTCCTCCCATTAACCTAGAAAATTGAATGCGTGTTCCAGGTTCATCCCTGCAACAACACCTATAACGAACATCACCTGCCAGACAAGGAACTGCCAGGAGATGAATGAACCAGATGAGCTTTCGCTTTCTCTGACGTGAGCTTGTGCGGACATAGACCCTCCAAATAACTTGTCGTCATCACGGAGTAATCGTCTCTTAATTGATCAATCTAGGAACAGTGCTGTTACGGCCCATTTTGGGCACTTTATGGAGGTTTATTCGAGGAGATGATAAGAGCGGGAGGCGAAAAACTTTCACATGTGAAAGTTCAAAGCGGCCGATGGCCGCTTGTTTCACACTGTTCTATTGTAACGGAGTTCTCGATAAGCATCCCATGCTTGCTCTGATGAGACACCTCGACGACCAACATCTGTGGCGCACTCAAGGTCCATCTTGTACTGCTTAACCTTCTGGTCTGCTGTATCGCCCCAGCTCATGGCTGATGGGTACTTGGAAACACTAAACACATTTTCAAGTTCAGCCTGATAGTCGTCGTTTTGTAACAGAGGTTCGGTTTCACCATCATCCCAGCGAATGTAAGCCTTACCCTGGAGAGCCTTCAAATGCAAAGGCACCAGTAAGGTGGAAATCACTTCGTCAGCCCTGATGTCTTTGTAAGCACACCAGTGAGGTTTAACGGTGATCACACCATTTACCAAAACGATGTCACACGCCAGTGTCGCTTCAACATTATCGTTAACATCCTGCCGAGCGTAGATCTCCACGAAACCAACCTGCTCTGGATCAACCTTGTCGATGAAGCTCCAAAAGCTGGGGTACGACGTTCCATCGCTGAGCGTCAACTGACCGTCATGCTCTTTCAGTATACGGTTCAGTTGTGCAGTGAAGAACTCTGCCGACACTTTTCTTGCCAATGGTTCCATATCACTCAGTCGTAGAGTGGCTCCTCCACTCCCCTCATACACCTCTCCAAAAAAGAAATCTCTCTTACGCATTAGACTTTGCCACCTTTAATCGCTTGCTGGGTCAGCTTGATCCAGTTCAACGGGTTTTCACAGTCAACATGGTTGCCAGCGGCACCAACTACCGTTTTGTATGCCTCCGAGCCTGCCGCTGTGTGTACAGCCAGCATAAACGAAAACATAGGGTCATTTTGCATGGTGCCAATCATCATTGCACTGGAAGTGTCTTTGAGCTGGCAGTTTTCAACCCGCAGATTGAGTACATCTTTTGCCACCATCTGACAGTCGGGACACACCTTCTCAAGGTTCTTGAGCTTTGCGTCGTCATTGAGCACATCAGGAGCCGCGATGGCAGTACCGGCTATACACAGCCCCAGTGCCAGCAGTTGGAGTCTATTAGTTACTTTCATGGTTCCTCTCTATATCGTTCCAATTTCGTTTCGGTAAAAGAACAGTGGCCCAGTGACTGTTCTGAGTTCCGGCGTTACTTGCTTTACTCTTGAGCAAATATGCTGCTTGAAAAAGTTGTGGTATCCGTACAACGCTGGGCGTGTAAATACGGAAAAGATAATGAGGGTGATGGCCGCACCAGCGGCCCACCCGATCACGTCCGGAGAGATAAGTCCTGACACGTCTGAGATACGTTCTGGTTCAACCAAGCGGCACACCACCAGCACCCAGAACCACATTACCGGCATCACAAAGATCATCTTTCCGACGCAAGCAATGAGCACCTTCACCAAATTCAAGCTCTGCGCCCAGTAAAGCCACAACGCAGACAAGGATTGGCGACGTATCACCTGGTAGACGTTCAATGGGATGTCGCACAGATGCACCCCATCTTGATTTATAACGGAGTAGCTCATCCTCCCTCCCTATACCCGTTTCTGGAGGTTGCCGAACGTCAGGCCAACCAGGACACAGCACGTCATCATTGTCATCGGGATGACAACCGGATCGAGCGCTATGGGGATGAAGAACGCGATGAACAATCCGGCCATCAGGTACATCGTTCCGCGAACGCTGTAACGATGGAGAACCGGACTCGCATAATCGAAGTTGGTCCGCTTAATTCGCCATGTCATCATCCCGTCATATACCGCAGGTACGAACAGGATCAGCATATAGGGAGCCCACGCGGCTAACAGTGCCAACCTTGTGTAGAACTGGTAAATGACGTTGACAAAGGCTTCCATGCGGCCTTTGACCCACACAAACCAGCCCTTGCCCATGTCCTGCATCCCCTTGGACTTCTGGCGCTCCTCTTCTGATGGGATCAGCGTTTGGTACATCCCCTCATAGAATCCTGAATCAATAACGCTCGACCTGAACCAGGTAGATGCTTTGTTCTGTATCCAGTCTCTTGCTTCGACACCAAGACTCTGTTCCACCAGCTCGGATTCCCTTTTGATGGCTCTGTCTGTCCAGTCGCCAGGGATCAGCAGCAATATTGCCAGCAACTCAATAACCAGCAGCCATGCGACCAGCAACCACGGCTTCTTCATAGTCGGTTCTCCTTAAAACAGTTTTCACGCTCTCACAGGTGATGAGCTCATACAGCAAGCCACGCAAAGAGGTCTCATCCTCATGGGGCTGCGGGTTAATGGATAGTTCTCCTGGATGGGAAGAAAGCCACAGTGAGAACGACTCTCCTGAATCGACAGACCATGAATCACCGCCACTATCGACAATTTGCACTTCCAACGCCCGGCAGGTTTCGGTGATCAGGGTTTCCAGAAATGCCCCAATTCTGGCCGGGTCTTCATATTTCTCTCTCTGCTCATGAAACACGAGCTGGCTGTAGCGATGCAGAGCTTCTTCAATGATCGGGTAAATCACAGGCTCCTGATTAGCCTTAATCCCGTCTGTGATGTAGCAGCTCAGCTTCTCGATGATGGCCTCCGATGCAGGCCAGTCGAATTGGAGGATGCTCAGGATGTGAGCGTTCTTGCGGCCACGACTTTTCAATTCATTCATAACCCTGTCGAAAGGGTTCACATCGACCATGATGGCTACCTCGTAATTTCTATACTTCTTGTCACACATAGCTCTGCTCTTACTGGGTCAATATGGGCAGACGGCCTTTTACGATTGTTCCGCCTGAAATTTTGGCTATGTATTCCAGGTTCGGAAGCATTCCCAATAACTGGGCTGGGAACAGATCAGCTTCCTCCTCCATCAAACGCTCGCCTTGGTTGCCTCCGTGCATAATGGGCTCCTTGCCATCCGAGTTCTGGCCTTGAGTCCGCATGACGTACTTGAGCCGGGTCTTCGGCAAGTTATCTGCGATATACTCCTGTGTTTCACCATCGACGATACGCAGAGCAAACGTGTTGTTGATGTTCCCCAACACTTGGAGCGCTTTGTCTTTGCTACCCAGTCGAGCTGCGAAGTCAGCAAAAGTCTGAGTTGCAACGAAAAGACGAAGTTTCGCACCGCGACCTTTGTTCAGGAGCTGGATGAACGGGTCGTTGATCACCTCAGCAGCCTCATCAACAAAGATATTTACGGGTCTGTTGTTGACGCCGTAGTTGTATCTGTCACCGGCAACCGCTGTCAGGTCTGACAGGAAGATGGACCCCATAGCACTACCAACCATGTTGTCGGTCAGGGAGTCGAGCCCCAGATAAGCAACTTGAGCGTTGTTGATGATTTTTGCGGAATCAGTGATCTGGCGTTCGTCGCTCAGATCAGATGAGTCTGGAGACAGCAGAGGGCCTAGCTCCCCGGACGTCAGCATATTCATGATCGGCAGGAGGTTCGCCACCATCTTGGAGAAGTGGGTTTGGTCGTGCTGGAACATCGACAGCAAGCCTTCCAGATCAGAGTTTGGGTGCTCAGGTTGGATGATGTCGTAGTAGAACTTCATCAACGCGAAAGCGATCTTCTCACGCGAACCGTTTTTGACTTTCTCCAAATAAGCCGCTGCTTCTGCCTCCCAGTCGGGCATAACTCGCTCTGAGTAAGCCTGAACGGCCTTGATGACCAAGCCAGCAGCGCCACCTTCAAGGAATCGGCGGAGCTTTGTCAGGTTGGGACGATCATGAGTGATGACCAAGCCCTGAGCGATGTTGTTCAGTGCCTGCCATCCAAATGATTTGAACGGGTCGGCCCCTGCTTCGGACGGGATCAACGCTGCCAAACGACTTGCAATTTCAGTCACGCGGGTGAAGTTACGCAGAGGGTCGATACGCACCGACTCTTCCGGGAATGCTGGATGAAATGAGACGAATCTTTCCGGCTGCCCCATAGCTTCACAGGCACGTCGTGCATTGTCCCGCATCTCCTTATCCCCTTTCGGGTCTATGATGATCACGGCTTCCCCACGCAGAATGGCCTGTGAAATCAGGATGTCGAACATACGGGTCTTGCCCGAGCCGGTGGTCCCAACGATCAGCGAATGCCCCTCAGTGTGCTTGAGTGGCTGCATCAGCTTCTCTTCTTTGGGTTCTACCCCGTGAATCCAGGGCTGGCCGATTGGCAGCTCCTTTTTCTTACCCTGTATCTTCCGGACAACCTTTTTGACCGTGGACTCTCTCCCTACGATGGAAGTCCAGTCGCGTTTCAGGATCTCAAACACGCGCTGGGCATGGCGGTTTTCCCACAGGAACCCACTACCAAGCCACATATCGTCCGGCGTGTCCTTGATGTACTTTTGGAGCTCCGCAATAGAAATAAACTCCAGATCACGCCCCTTCAAATGCTTTTGGAGCAGGTGAAGTTTGATAGCCTTTGGCAAACGAGCCATCGCCATCACGCCACAGATCCCCGTCATCCAATAGAAGGGCTCCGGAGGCATCGTGCTGACTTGCTCTACGGCCAAAGCCGCGCCGGAGGCGGCAAGCCAGCCTGCTACAGCATTTTTTTCATAGTTGGGCCGCCACGGCATCTCGTAGGCGAGCGGGTCATAACTCATTGTCATGTTTCATTTACCTCTAAATACAGTTTTCCCTGACGTTTCTTGAGCAAAGGCCGTCTCTGTGCCCGGCTCAGCATCCCGCAGAGGATGTGTTTGCTGATGCCGATGTTTTCACCGGCAATCATGTCGAAGGCTTTGTCACTGGTTACTAAGCAGCCATCCTCTTCCAGGACAGGTGTCACGAGCCATCTGCCCGAGCGTTTTTGGATCATGTCCTTGAGCATCTGGAGTGCTTTCTGAGGCGTAACACCAGACGGCAAGAAATCTTCCGCGTTGATGTCTTTCGGGTTTGTTTTCGCCTTAGGCGGCTCAAACTCCCTAACCTCTGGCTCTTCCCTTTCTCGCACCTCGACGTGTCCCAATTCCTTCTCACGCTCAACTTTGGGCTCAGGAGCCACTGGTTGAACCTCCCGCTTAGGAAGGCGAGCCACGTTCTGTTTTTCTTGGACCGGCTGGCGCTGCGGCTCTTCAACCGGAGAAGTAACATCGACCTTCTTCTCCTTCTGCTGTGGCTGGGAGTCCTTACCTTTCGCCTTTTGTTCAGGCGAGGGTTTACCGGCGTTAACCTCAGGCTTCTGCTGCTGCGCCTTTTTTCGGCTTTGTTGTTTCGGTGCAGACTTATTCTTGCTTGCATCCAAGCCAGGGGGAGAGACGAGCTCAAAGGCATCCTGGTATCCCCCCATTGACGCCTCGGCATCCTTAATGGCCGCTACGACTGCATCTGAAAGCTGCTCCGCCAGTACAATTGCCTTCACTCCGCTGAAATCACGAACTTTGCGACCTGGCATAATCGGGTCTGGAACAATCGCGTTGGCGTGGGACAGCTTCGAGAGAACCTCTGACGGCGCACCCAGCGACCGAGCGCCATCCGGGTACAAAATGACGGCTTGACCCTTCATCAGGCATAGGACTTCGCCCAGCGTCGTTTTACCTTCCAAAACAGGCATGATCGCTTGTTCAAGCAACGCCGATGCTTCTCCGTACCCGGCTAACATCTCAACGAGTAAGGTCTTTGCGTCTTTCTCATGCAGATTAGGTTTGTCCGTAGGTGGCATTGCTGGCGCTGGTGTTGTTTGTTCTGGTGCGTCAGTCAGCATAGGGAGCGGCTCAATCGCCCATGATGGCGGTTCATCAGAACTACCGAACATTGGAAAGTCATCGCCCTGCAGGGAGTTTTGTTCTTGTGGAACGAAGTCCTGTTTTGGCTGCTTCTCTTGCTTTCCGGGCATTGCCACATCTGGGATTTCTGAGTTTGTTGCGTCAGTGCTGGCTGTCTCTGCCGATGCGCTGAATGCGTCAAACGGAAAGTCGATGTCCCCCAGTCCACCCCCAACATCCTTGAGTGCTTGTAACGGATTGTCGTTTGCCAAAGGTGGTGCGTTTTTGGCAATGTCCTGAGGGGACAAATCCTCTTTTGCCTCTGGTTTGTGGGGTTGTTTCTCTGTATCACTCTTCGGTTTTGCTTTGCCCGGTTTGCTCTGCGGCTTACCCTTCTTGCCAGCGTCAGGCTTAGATGATTCCGTTGATCCAGCATCTTTTTGCTCTGGTTTCTCCTCGACAGCATCTGAGGTGCTTTTCAGCATCTCCATCGCATCACCAAAGCCAAGACCAGCTAGAGCTTTCTCTGCTTCCTGCTCTGCGGCCAACATGTCATCGTTCAGAGCTGACACATCTTCCTCTTGGTCGTCATCGACTTCCTCAGGATCAACGAACTCAATCTCAGCGTCCTCAACATCACCAACAACTTCCGCAGCAACAGCCGCAGGAGGCTCAGTCGTAAACACCAGGTCGTTTGATTCGAGTCGGAGCATCAAGATCTTCACCGATCCCGCCGCCTCCTGGAGCATCTCAGGCAAAACTTCCCAGTAGCGGTAGTACGCACGTTCACCCTTCTCCTGCACCGTGTTTGGTACAGCAAAACCACGTTCGATGAGAATGTCGGCCAGTGTGTCAGGGTCTCGTGGAATACCGGGGATCTTGTCGTGGCTGATCAAGTCATAAAGGTCCCCAAGCTGTTTCCAGGCAATGAATACACCTTGGTTGAGGTGCCAGACTTTCGCGCCTGGCTCATTGACCTTCCATTTTCCGGTTTTAACCAGGCGGCGGATGGCATCGAACACGTACCGCTCGACAGGCACACCATAGGAGAACTCGTCCACATCGAGACGACTCTGGCGAAGGTCCCGTGAGACGCTCTCTTGGTCAGCGCGAAGCATCAGCTTGGTCACAGGCTGATTGACGCTGGTTCCTGAGATAGCTTCCAGCATCGCTTCCATGATGGACGGGCCAGACTTGGACAGAAACTCCCGAGTCTCAGCCGGAATAATTCGATCCACCGCCAGCAGCGAGAATTGCTCATGTCTTTTGTGTCGCTTGTCGCGCCACCGGATAAAGTAACGGTCGATTTCGTGACGGTGTGCCCAGTCATGAAGTGACTCCGAATACGGGTTCCATGTGATTGACCCGTCTTTGTCCGTAATGGACACATCCGAGAGCGGTTTACCCACATCATGCAGCAGCCCGGAGAAACAGCTCGCCAGTCTCCAACGCGGCTCATTGTCACGGCGTTCACGAGGCGTCCCCTCGATGGAAAAGATAACTGACTCAGATGCCTGAGCTGCCCAGAAGGCCACTTCAAGCCCATGTCGGAACAGACCACCAGCGCCACGGTGGTGGTGTGATTCGGAAGCTGGCAACAGGTGAACAAACGCGGCATACCGCTGGATCACCGGCAAAACAAGCCGGTTGAAGTCGTCCACAGTGAAACCGAGAGAGTTCCGCACTTTCTCAATCAGTTCAGCTTGGGTTGCCAGTATCTTGTCTAGTGGGGCCACTGGCAGGCCCTTGGCAAAAGGTGGGTATCGAGGGATTTCTTCATCTTCCACGTCTTTAAGCGGCAACACTCTGACGCTCGGCGCGGTCTCGATCACTCCACTTCGCCCACCAAATAACTTGTTAAGGGCTTTCAGCATGTAGGTTGACCATATTCCTATCGTATTTCTCGTCGCTACATGCTCTCAAAACACCTTTAGATCGCACACACGCCTATCTGTCCAATTTGGGCAGTTTGAGAAACCAGCTTTCCATCCCCCCCCTTTTAGAATGGGCTCATCGACAATTTTTTATGAGGAACGACACGATGAGACAACTGATAGCAATTCTGGGAGTGGCAATTCTGGCCGGGTGTGCCTCTAACGCCCCCGAGCAAAAGCCTCAGCCCCAGACTGCCCCTGCCGAAAATGACAAACCTGCCCGAGTTAGCCGGGAACTGTCGATGGCATGGGACAACATGGGGCGCGGTGGTGCTGCATTACGTCAACCTGGTTATATCCATGTGCTGGGCGACGGTAATGTCAGCGCAACGATGAACAAGGTCAAAGATGACTCCGCTGGTTCAGATAAAACTCCAGCAGGGATCAAACAGCACGGGGATGTCAACGAAGCCATCAATACCTTCAAGTCCATGAATAAAGGCAAAGGCTACTCGCTGTACGAGTTGTCACGCTGGGAACGCTATTGCGATGGTGGCAAAGGTATGGACGAGCACGATTGGCGCTTTGTGGAAGCCGAGGGAACCACAAACATCCCCAAGGACGTTGTAACCGGCTGCATACCACCTACCCACACCTATAAAGATTATCTGAATGCCTGGACGCACTTTTGCACCAGTCAGGCTGTAACTGACGCAGATCGCCGCATTGTGCGCGAGTCCGTGCGTCCCTATTCAGTGGTGAACCCATGCAAAGCTCTGAAATAAGAAACCAGACAGAGCTAGGCCGTAAGGCTGAGCTCTTCGACGCTTTATTAATCATGCTCCAGGAGGCCGGTTCGAGGGGTAATTCCAGCGAAGCGGCCTATGTCATTTCTGGAGTCCTCGAAAACCTCTCCAGAGACTACCCCGAAGTCAAAGGTCTGGCTCAAAGCTGGACTGAGCTGGCGAATCTGGAATCAAAGATGAGAGGAGCTGCTTAATGGACCTTTATATCTGCGAGAAGCCTTCTCAGGCAAAAGATTTGGCTGGCGTAATGAAGGCCTCCCAACGAGGTGATGGATTTCTCCATGATGGAGGAAACCGCGTTATTACGTGGGCGTTCGGCCACCTGCTGGAATTGTATATGCCAGACGATTATGACGAACGCTACAAGTCATGGTCACTGGAGACCCTCCCTATTGCACCAGAGTCATGGCGGTACAACGTTCGCAAGAGTGCGTTCAAACAGTACAAAATTGTTGAGGGACTGGTCAAAAAGGCGAGCACCATCTACATCTCAACGGACTACGACCGAGAAGGTGAGGCTATCGCCCGTTCGCTTCTGGATCGATTCCGCTACTCTGGCCCTATTCGCCGAGTTTGTTTGACGGCTCTCGATGAGTCAAGCATCAAGAAAGCGCTGAACAACGTAAAGGATGGCAAGGATACGGTCTCACTCTACTACGCCGCATTGGCACGGCAACGCGCTGACTGGTTGGTAGGCATGAACGTGAGCCGCCTCTACACAGTGCTGGCCCGAGATGTCGGCTTCAACCACACTCTTCACGTTGGCAGGGTTATCACCCCAACCGTCGCTCTTGTTTGTCAACGGGACCGAGAGATCGCCGGTTTCACCCCCTCACCATACTGGACTCTGGGTGTGAACGTGTCCGTACAGAATGGACAGTTTGCCGCCCAATGGATACCACCAGAAGAGTGCAGTGACGAGCAAGGCCGGTGCGTCAATAAGGCCTATGCCGAGCAGGTAGCCTCCCAGGTCAATGGTGCCAATGCTGTTATCAGCAAAGCAGAAACCAAACCAGGTAAAGAGTCAGCCCCCCTCCCCTTCGATCTAACGTCGCTGCAACAATACGCGAGCAAACGATGGGGATACACAGCTCAGCAGGTACTGGATGCAGCTCAAGCTCTGTACGAGACGCACAAAGCGACCACCTACCCTCGTACTGACAGTCGTTATCTACCCGAGAGCCAAAAGGAAGACATTCCGGACATTCTCCAGGCGCTCATTTTGTCCGATCAGAACGTCTCTGGGCTGGTGGCTGGCGCAGATCCTCATCGCAAGGCCAGGGTATTCAATGACGCCAAAGTGACCGCGCACCACGCGATCATTCCAACACCGGCCAGAACAGACATCAGTGCCATGTCTGAGATCGAGTTCAATCTTTACGACGCCATCCGTCGTTTCTACATCGCGCAGTTCTACAGCGAGTTCGAGTTCACCAAAACCTCCATCGAGGTGCAGTGTGGGCGTCACCTCTTTGCGTCCGCTGGTAAGACACCTACCAAACAAGGCTGGAAGGTTTTGTTTGCTTCTGATAGTGAAAGCAGTCCCAAGGACGAGGGGGAAGACACCGACGCGCCGGTTGAACAAGAGAAGCTCCCCAGGGTTAGCCAGGGCGAACCTGCCTTGCTGAATGGGGCCGAGCTGGCAAACAAAATGACGCGGCCAGCACCGCACTTCACCGAAGCCACATTGCTTGCCGCGATGGAGAACATTGCCCGGTTCGTGACTGAGGAGAAGTTCAAACAAATCCTCAAAGACACAGCCGGTTTAGGCACTCCAGCAACACGCGCAAGCATCATCCAGGGCGCTGTTGATAAAGGCTACTTCAAGCGTCAGAAAAAGGTACTGCTTGCAACTGATAAGGCTCATGCGCTTATAGCAGTGCTTCCACCAGCCATCAAATCACCCGGCATGACTGCGGCTTGGGAGCAGGAGCTTGAGAAAGTTGCCTCCGGCTCCGGGAACATGTCTGTCTTCATGAAGCAGATTTCCACCTGGATCTGCCAAATGGTTGAGCAGCTCAAAGTGGCCGCACCGGTTCTGACCAAAGAAGGTGGCGCGATGGCTAAAGCCTTCGAGGGCGCGAAGCCTCCTTCACACGAATGCTTCAACTGCGGTGGAGAGATGCACCGGATCAAAGGGAAGAACGGTTTTTTCTGGGGCTGCCAGAACGAGGCTTGCAAGAAGACGTTCCCAGACAACCGAGGGAAACCCGAGAAACGTATCGCGGCGGAGGATTGTCCAGACTGCCCAGATTGCGGTAGCCCGATGCGTCTCAGGAAAGGAAAAGCCCCTGGCAAGAAACGAGCCTCTAAGTTCTGGGGCTGCACAGCGTATCCCGATTGCAAAGGCACTATGCCCTTCAAAAAGTCGGACTTTATGGATTGATAGAGGAATTAAGTATGTTTGGAAAAATCATTTTAACTGCGATGCTCACAACCAGCTCTGCCACTGCCGAAGATGCCGGGAAGAACATCGCCTCAGGCTTGGCAACTGCATCTACCCGCCAAATAGGTCAGGCCATCATGCCAACTCTAGCTATCGGCTCGGCCATTGCAAAAAGCGCAGGAAAAGGCATGGTGTTAGGTTTCGCTGAGACATCTGCCAGCTATATTTCCCACGATGACCTGAGCGCCACTCGAAGCTATCAAAACCCTGAGGCTGTTGATATGGCAAAAGGCCTGGGGACCTTGAAAGACGTCCCTGATTTCCTCTACGTCATTACAGACGTAAATGCCAACATGGCTGACAAATGCAAGCGCGTCTGGGAGCCTCAATCACTGGCTTTAAGCCAATTGATTGTTGAGCTGGTGGCACTGCGTAAGACGAACCACAAAGGTAGCTACGAACAAGCGCTATCCCACCTCGATTGTTCAATATTCACAAACTAAAACAATTAAGGGGCCGTCGGCCCCTTATCTTTAATTACCCAAGTTCTTTTGATACCTGAGCTACAATAGTTTTAAATCAGAATACCAAAATCAATTCACATGGATGGCGAATACTTCAACCGGATAATCTCCAAAGTGCGGGTGCGTTATGACGTTCCTTGAGAAGCCACGCCAAGGACGAATCTCTATCCTGGACATATCTCCAGCCTTTGGGTAGCCACACTTAACATGGACTTCATCATACTCGCGCCCCTCTAGTCTTTTTATCCAGTAGTCTGTGACGAGGCGATATTCATCTGGTTTTTCTCCAGATTTGATCTGATCGAAGTAAATCTTTTTTACGGGCAGATGAAGTATTCTCTTTTTCATAATCACCACCTGATAGCTCATCAGACTATCTAACTATTAGACAAAACATCCCTTTTTCAATTTCTGTCTCTCTCGCCTCATGGGCCAATACAATATCCGCGATAACACGAATATTCCCTTCATAGTTGCGAATGGCCGCATCCCGCATCGTGTCTAAAGTGTCCTGACACTTCGCTCGCCTGAATTTAACGAGCCAACTTTGCCGATCTATCTTGTCCACACCAAATCCCATTCAGCGAACCATGTATCCAGCTTCTTTTGCCGCAGCATCAAGCTCGGAGGAAAAGTTAACGTCGGACTTTTCTGCCGCGTTATAGAGGGCTCCACACTTGGGCCATGAGCGCCCTACCAGTTTCATCGCCAACGCATCCGCCAGCATTTCTCGGATCTGTGTTTCAGCCTCACCAAAATCGGCTAGAGTTTCGTCTATGCCCGACTCTTCCATCAGCTCGATGAGCTGAGGTTGTTTGAGCCAGACGCCTGTTTGCATTTCCAACTGGTCTCTTGCATCTGCCACCAATTGGCGTTCAAGGGTGACGCCATTTACGGTCTTAACAAATTGCTTTGGCTGACGCTTTACCTTTTTTGGTCTGGACACATCAGAGATAACCGTCACCGGCTTCCCACGCAGTTCACGCGGCAACGGTCCACTTAGCCCCAGAACTAAGCGACGAGCGTACTCATGCTCGTATGGTTTCAACCCTCGACCTTCACGGTACATCTCAGTATCCACCAGCAGATCACCGCGCAGCCTCGCGTTTTTCCGCACTTGTTCGGACAAGACCGATTTGCCCTTCCCGCTGGCTCCCATTACGAGCGAGTGAGATTCTACTTTGTTATCAAAAAACATAATTCCGCCCCCAAAGAGGTGTTGCTATAAAACATGGTTTGAACATCTGGCGCTGTTATTGCGCCCACCGATACTCTGGGCAACGCACTCTGTTGTGGCCGCTTTTCCCTTTGCTATTGGTGATGTCATCTTCATTCTTCGCAGCCCCCAGCTTACTCAGTATTTCAGCTTTTGTGGCGCGATGACCGCGTATTAAAAGAGCATTCAGCAGGTATCCAGTGAACACCTCTGTACTCGGCATACGGTCAAGCAACTCAACATACTGCTCATCCGTCAAATCATGGATCTCACAATATTTTTCCACCGCCTTTTCGTAGGCTTCTGCGTAGCCATGAGTGGAAATCCTGAAAACAATATCCCCATTGCCGTAGCCTGGCTTTGTGACGAGAAAACAAGGTGCGAAGTAGGTTCTCTTCACCCCCATCCGGCTCCGGTTCTCGATACTGATATAAGCCCTCAGCCCCTCAGCAATGATATTTGGCCCGGAGTTGCGTCGCCGCTTACAAGTCTTATTCTGACGCTTCACCTCTTCTGCCTCAGCTTCCCACTTTCGGTCCAAGCTGTAGGCCAGCCGGTGAGCTGTTGCGTAGGAATACTCTCTCAAGGAGAAGTATTCCTGCCGGTAATCATCCGCCACCCCAACTGTTCGTGCGACACGGAACCCGACGAAACCGGCGTCATGGGTTCCCTCGCCGTAGTAAATGACTGCCATTATTTACCTTCCTTACTTCTGATACCGTGCTGCACCACGGTATGGCGACCGCAATTCACATTCAGGTGATCCCGAACTGCGGCCATGACCGCTGAATGCAATCTGTAATCCACACTCTGCCCAAGTGTTTCTGTCGCTTGTTCTTTTGCCATCCACGAAATATCAAAGCTATCAGGTATCGACATCAACTCCTGAACCAGATCGACCGATGGCTTGTAAATGCGGCCACCGTCTTGGATGTACACTGCATCCTTTACCCCACGATCCTGAGACTTGAGGATGGTCGGGCAACTGGTGCTTTCTCTCGTCAAGAACGCAGGCATCCTGCGAGAAGTTGACTCTCTGGCCTGAATTGACTTCAACGCTGTGACGTCTGCACAATCCCCGAGGTGCTTCTCGATCACCGGCCACAATCGTCCACCAGCTCTCTGCTCAGGTTTCGGTGGAACGAACCCAGGGAAGACCGACGCCACCATGTAATAGCGTTCTCGCCCCTGGTACGCGCCGAAATCCAGACCGTTCAAGACCATCTCAGTGAGGAAGTACCCCATCCGCCGCAGTGTCGTTCCCATCATCGCCCCGGCTCCGGATGCTTTGAAGTTCGGGACGTTTTCCACCAGCACGACGGCAGGGTTCACGACCTCGATCTGTTTTAGTGCCGGGTAAACCATGTCGAGCATGGTGGAGAGATCTTCAAGAGAACGCTCTTTGTCCCTTGGACTTTTGGCGTTTGAGTGGTCATCACACCCCAACGAGTAATGGGCCAAACCAATTGGTGGGCACTCCGCCAGCAAGGCTCCAAGGCGATCCAGCTCCAGGTGATGAATGTCTTCATTCAGCAGGATACGCGGGGAGCTGTTCACCAGCGTATTGAGCGCATGTACTTCACTCAGGTTCCGCCCGGATGCTCTGTCTCTGGCTTCAACTGGACGATGTTCCAAAACAATCTCAGCCTTCCAGCCAAGCGATTCCATAACATGAATGTCTACCCCGCCAGTCAATGCCACAAAGGCACGGAAAGGGCTGGTTTTTCTGAACCGATCAGCAATGGCAAAGGCTCTGTTTGCGACGGGAGTGAAGACTACTCGACCTTTTCGCATTTCGACGTGGAAACGCTCTGTATAGCGAGGGAAGCACTTATCTATGAGCCCTTGTCCAGAAAACTCAATAACGGTTTCCAGCGGGTTGTTGGAGCGACTCTTTGGTTGATACCGGCGCTGATAAACCTGGTGTGTCTGTAGTTCATCGGTCGCTGGGATCACCGAAAAACCGCCCATCCCCTCCCCTGGCTCAACGGCGATGCCCATACCTGGCTTGAACCCCATAACATCCAAAAAGTTGGACGAAACCCTAACCTTGCGTTTATCGCCTACTCGATTGAACGCAAGTTGTTTGGTTACTACGGAGGGGGAGACGATCGGTAACATTGGTCAACCTCTTTTCTTCTTGTTTTGCTCGCGCTTCACCATTGCTCCAGCAGCTTTCAGAAGTCTCTGGTTCTCCGCCAGCTCCTCTTGGAGTTCCTGAGTATCCTCTTCTGTCTGAGCCTTTTTCAGCTCGGCCTCGCAATATTGGACCTCTTCCTGCAAGCTGACTTTCGCAAACTTGAGAGCGGCCAGTCGCGTCGTATAAACGCCAAAAGGCAATTCGCCACCTTCCCGGAACTGCTTCAAGCACCAGCTCGGTATAGATGGCAACCAACCAAAGTCCCCATTCTTCCGTGACCTTTTCCCCCACGTAATCCCATCTAACTTTTGGGCAAGATTGACATAGCGTTGATCGCTGGTTGAGTTGCGTCGTTTCTGAATAGAGCGAACTATCCACTCTGTAACCTCGACCTTTGCTTTATCATCATCAGAGATGTAATAAAGGGCTGCGTACAACACAGCGCCTTTACGAATGACTGATGGTGGGTATGCCTGGGCTTTCATCTATCCCCCTATCGCTTTTTCTGTCCGACAAGACGGAGATGATCGGCGGCCAAGTCATACTGCTCGTTTTTGTCGCGGCGGCGGAATCTGTCAAAAAACTTCCCTCGTGGCAGGGTTTCTTCCATAGCGATCAGGCGGTTCAGCCACACTTCTTGAGGTAGCATCCCTGCTGGAGTCGGCCCGAGCTTACGTCCTTCCTTGACGTGCTCCATTGTTTGCGTGGCAGTAAAAATCGCACCACCAAACTTTCTCCACTTGAATTGCAGGGGCATATCTGGAGACTCATCCAGCATCAATTTCTTATTGGTTTGTTCTGTCACGACAATTACTCCACCATCCATTCTTCACTAAGCAGGAACGCCCAGCGCTCTTCTGCTTTTTCTGGGTTGTCTTTGGCCTGTTTGATCATGATCTCGGCGGCGTTAAAGCCTACCTCTCCACTGAACCGGCCCCATGAATGGCTATGCCACTCGCGCATCACACTTCGGCCAAGCGATGCAAGTTCTGGACTTACACCCTCATGGAGGGCATAGAGCTCCCAAGCATCCCACCCGTATCGTAATAGGTTGTGCCCTGGGGCGTTAAAGGCCTGAGCAGCCTTGAACCGCTCTCCAGGCTCCTTCCCTCTAACATCCACACCCTGGAGCACCAACCCCATTACCACTTCAATGACAGGCTCGCGTTGCTTCTTTGCCAGCTCGATGGCAGCCACCAGCATTGCTTTGGCGTCAACAAATTTCCCATGCCCTTGGCACATACCGCAGGTTTCTTTGGAAGGGGAAAAGTCATAAACACCGGAACCAGCACAAAGGCGGCATGTCAGGTCAATCATGGGCTCTTCTCTCCTCATACTCTTCGATGCGCTCTTTCAGACGCTGAACCACTGGTGCGAGCTCAGGGATAGCTTCCGCTTCCTCAAGCGTGTATCGCTTGTCTTCCTGGTAATCGACTATTTGAGGAGGCCTTGGCTGTTTAGGGAACTCAGCAAAGTCATTCAGCGACATCGAGGTAGGAAGTCCTCCTTCAATCTCACCTTTTTCGTTGAGTGACTGAGTGACGATAAGCTGTGTTCCGCCCACCTCGGTATCAAAGCGGTCATCAAAGCGCTCACCGATAGTCCAGCCGCCACGGCCAAGAACACAGGTCGTACTCATACGTAGGCGATTGAATGCTTTAGCGTCATCCCAGTTCAAAGGATTTTCATCCATGAGGAAAAAAGGCGCTTCGTCCCGAACGAACACCTTGGACTTGGCGTTATCGAAGATCGGCCCAAACACCCCCTGCTGGAGGTATGGTTCGACTTTCTCTGCAAGATCCTGGTGCCCTTGAGAACGCAGCGCCTCATAGAGCTGGGTGATTGTTTGTTTGCCGGTGTCCGGAAGGCAGGACAATACTGTCTGCTTTTCCTCGTCACTCAGGCTTACCATTCTGGACAAAAAGCTGACTACCAGCTCGTTGTGCCCATCGACCGTTTCAATGTTGAGCTTGTTCTCGTCCATCTTCTTCCTCAGTAATCGGTTCGATAAATTCAATGGAGTCCATGCTTACATGACTGATAATGGCTTTCAGGCCGCAGCAGTCGCATGGTTCAAAGGTCAGTTCTGATCCCTTGGGAGACTGATGCGTGACCGTTGCCACAGCCCCTAGAGGGATCAACCCCCAGCCGTTTTTTAGTACCCGAGTAGTTCTGACCAGCCGACCTTTGTACTCTCGTTTCAGTTTCGGATGCGGCACTACCGCATATCGCTTACTCATTTCGGTCCCCTTGTACCAAAGGCTCGACAACCAGCTCTTGAGCTTCGTCCCAGTCGGACACCTTTGCATCACCAAACGCAAAGGCAATTCGCATAGCCACTGTCGGCCTGCCTATTTTCATCAAGTAAGCCGCAGCACCGGCACACATCGACTCTTGTCCCGAAGGTGCATAGTTACCCTCTTCATCCCATTCACCACCTGACTTTGAGTGCACGGTCTTGTGGCAATGAAACGTCGTCATGTCGTTTTCAACGATGTCGTTGATGATGCCTTCTAATCGCCCAGGGGCCAGCTCGATAGCGCCCTCCTTCCGGAATGGACAGTTGGCGCAAGGTTTCTTCAAACGGAGATGATTTGCTTGCTTTGGCATACATATCACTTTTACAGCATCATTTTATGATTCTATGATATAGCCATATTCCGTGTAGTCAATATCTCACTAACAATTACTTTCTATCGGACGCTTACGCGCCCATTTTGGGCAGATAGACAAGTTATTTGGGCGTTTGGGCGTTTGGAGTGTGCGAGGTGGACAGCGGGGAGACTTTCACATGTGAAAGTTTTGTTTCTTGGTATCGTTTTATTGTCTCTTGATATTATTTTATGATGCTGTAATAATCATAAATAAGGGCCGCATCGCTCTTCGACCTTCGTTGCAGCCCTTACAACACAATCAAGCAATTAAGGAGCTTTGTTATGCTGCAAGGCAATACTAACACGAATAAGCGCATCCCGCTCGCGGCGTTCATGAAATGGCCGCTGGCGAAACGTCAGGACTTCATCGACCGGGAAATGTCCGGTTGCCCCGACTTTATCAAGACGTCTTTGCTTCGGCATTAAGGCGATCAGGCAGGAAAGCAAAGAACCTCGCTTCGGCGGGGTTCTTCGTTTCTACCTCTTGAATGTTTCGTCAGAACAAACTGGAGCGCTTATGTCACCAGAAACACAGCAACTTACATCCAAGGCTTTATCTCTCATCGAGCAGTCCCGATACAGAATGGGCACATCTCGGTTTGTTGAGGCCTTTATTGACCAGTGGGCATACTTGCAGACTGGCCTATACCCAGCCAAGGAGGAGATCCCGGAAGAACTTCAGCCGGTCGCCTTCGAGCTCTCTCACGTCCTGTCTGCCGCCATTAAGCGCGACCCCACCAGCGATGTTTTGGGTTACGTCCTAAGCATGTCTGGCTTCCACAAGAAGGGCACCAATTACTTCCCCACTCCTCCAGAGATTGGCCGCTTGATGTCACTCATTGTTGGCTCACAGTCTTCGGCAGACTTTTATGAGCCTTGCTGTGGTTCTGGCATCAACGCCATTCACTGGATGGAAAACCTGATCGAGAACCACGGTCCCGAAGCATTGAGAGAAGCCTCAATCTACCTGGAAGACATCGATCCGTTGATGGTGAAGTGCTGCATGATCCAGCTATTCCATTATTTCGAGTCCCGCAATACCACTCCCAAAACGCTGAGTATCGTCGGCATAGACACCCTTAGCAGACGAACCAAGAACATCGCCTACTACGCCGAAAAACCTCCAGCAACCGCCGCTACCGTGGCAGCATAAAAAAACCCGCCGATTGGCGGGTTTTGCATTCAATGCGCTGCTCTATGGCACCTTACAGTTTTCCGTACCGGTTCAAGAACGAAGACCTGTCTAAGATCCCCCAGTCTGTCAGCATGTAGTAGCCGGTGGCACCTCGTTCGCCGGTAGACTCCCTGACGAACAAGATATTCATTCCGAACTCATCACGCAGGGCAGACAACTGTCTCTTGATCGTTGATTCAGGAATATTTGTTGCCTTGTGAAGGTCTTGGAGACTTGGCTTCTCCGTTTTAGACAGGGCATTCACCAAAGCAAATTTTCTTTTCATGTCCTGTGAGATCTTCATATTCACCTGTTCTTGACAGGCCCAACCTCTTTGGCTGGGCCTCCTTTATTAGCCTTCGACACTCAGGAGTTCAATGTCTGACACAGGCACATGAACATGCTTTTCCTTGCCTTCGCCATCGAGCGTTTTAACCCAGACAGTAGACGGAACCAGAGCAACACGGTCGGTCATGATGACTCCACGTTTGGTCTCGCCATCCAGGTTAACGTTGACAGCAAAAATCAAACTGTCAGCCCGGACGTTCTTCCATTCCTTGTCCTTCGGCAGAGGAGGAAGAGCATCACCGCCTTCTTCATCTTTGTCCTTGCCGCTGTTATCTGGCTGCTTGACAGGATCTTTGTGCTCACCCTCTTCATCACGCAAAGGGTCTTCGTCATCATCGTCCTGACCATTGGAATTTTTACCCCCTTCCAGTTCCTCCTGGGCAAGGTTCAGGTCGTCATTCCCGGTTTGTTCCGACGTACCATCCCCACCCGAGTTGAGGGATTGCTCGTCGGTGTTGCCAGCGCCAAGCTCATCATTCTGGTGGGAGCCAGTCAGTGGGCCTTTTTCCATTTCGTCTTTGATACGTTTGGCATCATTCAGCAGCTCACGGCTTTGTTTACGAGTAATCCCGTCAGACATAGCCACCGCGCAGACGGCGCGACATCTTTCTTCATTCAGATCGAACAAGAGACGAAGGTTATTCAAGGTCTCTGTATCAGAACATACTTCATTATCGTATAACTCACGCACACAGTCAGGTAGCTTGAGCAACGACAGATGCGTAGATACGAAAGTGATATTCTTACCGAGCCGATCAGCAATATCCTTTTGCTTCCAACCTTCTTCAATAAACAGGTTTAACGCCTCGGCAATCTCTACCGGAGTCAAGTCATCCCGCTGGATGTTTTCGATCAGCTCACCAGCAGTCTCGTCCAAATTGTTCTGGACCTTATCATTCACCACCAGGTCAATGGTCTCGATACCAGCGTGTTTACACGCTCTCCAACGCCGCTCCCCTTTTTGGATGACGAACTTGCCTTCTTCATTCTTCGGGAACACGATGATCGGAGATTGCTGCCCTTCGGTCAGCAAGGTTGCCGCCAGCTCTTCAATGTTACGGAAGCGCTTACGAACCTGGACCTTGGATACAACGTCGTCAACAGGTACGGTAAGAACCTCTTTGCCTTTCTTGCCTTTGGCGGCTTTAGCAAGTTCGGACAGGCCTTTTAAATTGTTCAATGCCATCGCTTAGCCCACCTTCTCTAATAGTTCTTCCAACACCGCCTCAACCTCTTTGGCCGCGACATGTCCATAGCGAAGCTCCCAGACAGGGATGCCATCAGTCGTCGCCGTATCGAGCGGAGGCCGGTGCATAATTTTGTTCTCAAACAGCAGATCCGGAACTGTGTTCTCCAGCGACTTGAGGGCTTTGTCGTGATTGACAGAGCGGTCCATGTCGTTGATCACGATGCCCAGGATCTCCAAATTTTGGTTGTATGCCTCGCGCACACCAATAATCGTGTTCAGGAGACCTTCTACGCCGTCCACAGCGAAGCCAGAGAGCTTTACCGGACATGCCACATGGGTAGACATCACCAACGCTGCCACCAGCTTTCTGCCGAGGCTAGGCGGACAATCAATCAGCACGTAGTCGTAGTTCTCAAACAGCTCAGCCAAATGGCGAGCCGGATTCATGGCTTGGTCAAGAGGCACAGCCTCCATCTCAAACAGATCCGGGTCATTCTTCGGCGTATGAATGAGGTCTGCACCGCAAGGGCAGTGCATGACCTCAATGCCGTCCAGCTCGTAAGCGAACAGCTCTGCGGTTTTGGTTCCAGTGAGGATGGGCTCGTAGTCACCATCCTCAAGCTCTCGTCTGGGGGCCAGTCGAGAGGACGTGTTCCCCTGACCATCCATATCCAAGACCAGCACTTTCTTTTTCTTCTGTAACGCCAGATAAAAGGCCTGCTGGATACAGAGGGTACTCTTACCCACTCCGCCTTTCTGGTTGGCGAAGCTGATTACTTTTGCCATACCCACCTCTATTTTGGTTTCTCGCAGGTGATCAAGACCACCCCCAAACTTTCACATGTGAAAGATTGTAGCGATCATAAAATGATACTGCAATATCTAATTATGGTTCTGTTAAAACAAACTTTAAACAAAAAAACGGCCATGAAGGCCGCTTATTGACAAGGTTTGTGCTGTCAGCGCAATTGATTTGCTGCTCCAAGCCCATTCGCCAATAACTGCATCGCATCGTTGAACAGCGCGGAGCCCCGTTCCGGTGTGAGCAATTCCGGCATATCTTCTCGCGGCCAAGTACCGGCTACTTGAATGAGCAAACTGGCAGCCCAGTGAATCTGCTTTTCTTCACTTTCATCGGCCAGAGTGCATACGACGGGGAAACCGTACTTACGCCCCCAGCGACTCACCTCTTTGAACGATACCAGCTCAGGCTTTTGCAAATCCCGGCTGTAGGCCTCAGCTATCATGTGGTTCAGTTCTTGAGTGTCCATTTATCCCCCTTAACAGTTTTTTCAAATTCTTCCTCAAACATCGTTTTTAATGTGTTTCGTATCTCTTCATCCTGGATGTCATTGACATCAAAGCTGGTAGCGACAGCCTCACTTCCAATGCCACAGAGAACATAACCCCGGCCATCAGGACCAGTTTTAAGAGGCACAACGGGAAGTGGTGTATTGGGACACACTCCAGCAATGCCCGGAGAAATAATTGGCCCCCCGCGAGGAATAACCCAATTACCGATAAACCCCCAATCAATTTGCGTCGAGATGGCATCAGGCTGGTATTGCTCACCCCAAAAGTTGATTGCTGCCTGCTGATGTTGTTTACCGGCATAGTAGATATATCCGGCCACAAGAAGCACGGAGAGGACAAAAATAATTGCCAATTGGCGCAAGACTCTTGCGATAATACTTAAATTCATGGGCATTGTTCTCTTAATTCAACGCTCCCCCGCCCACTGCTGCTATGGCCGGGTTCATCCAAAATCCATCAAAGCCGGTGAACATTTCCGCCTGGGTGCGAATGTACTCAAGAATGATGTCACAGGCGATCCAGCGCCGGTTATTCCTTTCTGCGGCCAACCCGCTCTTATTCGACCCACTGAACGGATCAACAACAAGGTCGCCCTCTTCCGTCAGAAAGCGGATAGCCATTTCAGGTATGTCTGTTGGGAACATTGCCGGGTGCGGTGGCAACCCCAGTTCTCTAGCGATTCTCCGAAGCTCCAGAGTATCCGCACAACGGTGGCCGCGCTGGATAACGTTTTTCGGTATCCGTCCTTCCGTGACGTTAGAGAATGCGTTCCCTCTCAGTCGATATGCCCCGTCACCATAACTGACCACTCTGTTATCACCGCCTTGGGCCATCAGCTTCTGATGTTTCTCTGTATGAGGGATCAGGACCCTTCTGTTGTCAGAACGCACCCTGTCAGGGTCGTTGGTGAACCAATAAACAGGCTCCCACCCGGCACACAACTGGTAACGGTTCACACAAGCCCAGTGGGTCGGACTTGGTGGTTTTGACAGGTTGATCCACGGCCATCTATCCATGAGAGAGAGCCCAAGCCGATCATGGAGCGCCAGCACCATTCGCTCAACGTAGAGAGATCTGGAGGGGCTCTTGGCCTCGAATATGTCATTGCTGACATTCAGGACAACGCTTCCTCCTGGCACCAGGTTCTTGACTATCGGTTCGAGTGCCTGAGTAATGAAATCCACCCATTTGGCTTCATCAACGTTTCCATAGCCACGCTGTATACGGAGCGGGAACGGCGGAGATGTCACACACAGATGCACCGGCTCATCGAGGTCAGAGAAAAAGCTCTTGTTGTTTGACCACACCGCCAGCCCAAGATTTGTTGAATAAGCGACCAGTCGAACGCCACCTAGCGCTTCATGCAGGCCCTTCTTGGTTTTGCTTGAGAGCTCCCAGACACCCCGCTCGCCGTCCACCTTCTGGAGAAGGTTCATCGACTTGAGGGTTTGCTGATACCAGCGTATCTGTCTTTTCAGCTTGCTCCGCTTGACCTTTGCCTTGCCAATTTCACTTTGTTCATTCAGAGCGCTTTTCGGGATTCCAGCGAGCTCTGCCACCGAATCGTAGAGCTCCTCATTCGATAACGGCTTATCGGCCTTGGCATACGCCTCTTGGACATGAAAGAGTTCTAGCTGGCTACTCATCATGCCCCTCCGTACCCTGGAATATGTCATTGAGCACAGAGGTCGCCTCGGCGCTCTTTACATCATGCTCGGTGTAGAAAGGCCACCAGGTTAATCCGCCACCTTCAAACCATGAGCAGCGGAACTGGATTGTCTGATCAGGAAGGACTTTGAACTCGACATGCTGGGGTTTGTCATAACGGCACATTGCACCAAGGTCTAGGCCAAACTTTTCTTTAACCAATGTGGATGACATCGACCCCTGGCTCAAACCTTGGCTGTTAACCCAATAGACCCGGTTGACAGCACCAGCAATACCGAAGAATAGGAAAGCCAGTATTGCCCCGGCCTTCAACCATACAAAAACACTTCTCACAATTATCCTTCCTGCTTTACAAATGGGTCTCTGCCATCGAGAGGCTTTGAAAAAATAGCCCCCGGCTCAGACATCGCCGCCTCGACCTCGTACTTGTTAAAAGTCTCCGTCCACCAGCTATTCATCTGGTAAATCGTGATATTCAGAATTGAAGCAGCCTTGCTCTTACTTGTGGCCGCAACGACAGTTCTGAACTGCCCCTCGGCCCCATAAGTGATCCCGCCATAAACCTTCAACTTCGCCACTATCGTTTTCTCCACCCAAATATGTCTCTCACGTCCCGCACACAGAAGAACCAACTTACCCTTGGCAGGAACGCATCGACTAACACACCTAAGGCGATAACAAACAATGGCGCCATCAGGATGAAGCCCAAACGTGCAACGGTCCCATATATACCTGCACAGATGAGCAAGGCTGCGATGACAGAGCAAACTAGCTGATGCTGACGCCTCAGTCTGGCTAGTTCAGACGATTTCTTGTCACTGTTCATCATCGAGCTCCGCGAGCTGAACACTGACACTGGCTGCCGCTGGAGGGGAAAACTGTACTGTCAGTCCGGATTCAAGCCTGATAGAGGAAACCACCAGCGTATCTGGTCCGGATGACGCCGGTACGACCGCAACAATGGTTCCCCCTTCCAGCAACTGGATGGCATCCTCAACAGTACAGCGCCCCATTACTGATTACCCGCCAAATCCAGCTCTTGCTGGTCTTCATTGGACTCGTCAGTTTTGGGCTCCAGCTCCGCCAGCTTGGCTTTCAGCTCCTGAAACGCATCAACATCTTCCCGGCTCAGGGTAAGGGTGAACGTTTCACCGTCATCGTTCGGCTTGATGTTGTCCAGACGACTGGTAATAGAGCTCACGCCTCGGTGCATGGCTTCAACCACCTTTTTGCCCAGGCGGGGACCTTTCTCGACAGACTTTTTGGTCAGTTTTTTCGGGGCCTTCTTGCCGTCATTGCCACTGGCCTGTTCTTCCTGCGCCTTTTTCAGGATCTCAACAGCGTTGGTGCCGTGCTCGTTGTAGAGCTCCTGAGCGTAGGTGGCAGCCACAGAGCCTTCCTGAATCATCCGTTTCAGTTCCAGAGGCATCTCCAAAAGGGCACGGGCGATACGAACGTGCTCAGCCGAGCGGCCAACACGTTGGGCAATCATCTGGTCGCTCCACCCCCAGTTTGCAAGCCGAGCGTAGATCACGGCTCGCTCAAGTGGAGAAAGAGGGAGCCCATCGTTGCTGGTGGCGATCAGAAGGCTCTGTTCGGCTTCATCGCCCTTGTGCTCTACGACCTGCACGAACTGGATGTCGGCACCTTCCTCTATAGCAAGCAGGATGGCGCGGCGACGGCGATGACCTTCACGGACATACACCTTTCCGTCGATAACTTTGACGATGATCGGCGGAACATAGTCGCCACGCTTGTAAGCATCGGCCAGCACTCGAATACCAGCTTTGATGTCCGGGCGCTCGTAGTAGTCCTCGCAGAAAGCGCCACGGGTGTTAAACCCTTCTTCCTCCAGCAGAAGCTGAGGAGAGATAGTGAATCCATCCCCTTTTTTCAGTTCTTCGGGGGCGGTTACGCCTTTGAGAGCGCGGAGTGAGTTGATAACAGCCATTCGTTGGTTCTCCTTGTGACTTGCTCACTTTATAGCATCACTTTTTGATACTGTAAACAGGGCGGCATAAAAAACCCGGCGCTTTACAGTACCGGGTTCTCTCTTCCTTCTCACCACTAACTTGCTTTGACTTTGAGCAACCTCAGCGCCAGCATGGCCCATTGCAGATATGCTTCCAGTCGTTGCTGGTACTCTTTCCCTGGTGGGCGTTGACCTTCCTTGTGGGCTATCGTCCTCTCGATACCGGCGAGGCTCTTTCTCAGCTCCAGGTTCCTGCGTATTCCCACCATTCTCTGTCTTGCTGATTCAGGAGACAGACTCCCAAGTCCAAAGAGGGGCAGTTGTCTGTAGTCCTGTGTTCCCAAGTTAATTTGGTTCCACGCCATTGCTGCTTGCCACGGTCGTTTCTGGATTTGTTGGATCGCCTTCCCACAACCCAGGCAGACCATATTCCAGCGCACAGGAGGACCTATAACCTTCTGCATTTGCGCCCGGCCATGACAACTATCGCAGGCTGCCACAGGAACGCTGAGCGGGTCGTGGTGCCCATAGGCTACTGTTTCAGTCTGGCTGTAGTGTTCATCTGATTTGAGCTCCGCCAAGAGCTTCTCACGCTTCTCTTTTGCGTATTCGAGGGTTAAGCCTTTTCTGATTTGTTCCATGTTCAGTCCAGAATGATTTTTCTCTTGTCTCGCTTGGGAGTGCCTTGTTCTTTCTGGTCCGATGTAGAGCTGATGACTTCTGGCTCTTTGGCCTCGCCCCTTTGTAGTTCGTCAATACTCCCCAGCTCTGTTCCACCGTGTCTTATCTCACCTTGATCTCTATGCTCTCTGGTTGAACGACGGATCTCTTCCGAAACTCCACGCAAAAACCCAATCACATTGGCCCGGAATGTACGTCTCTTCTCCTCTATCTCAAGCAAGTAACTCAAGTAGAAGTAAAACGGTATCGAGACGAACAATGACAAAGGGAACCAGCCTTTTTCGCTGGCAGAAACAAAGAGTCTCGGCTCAAACATTTTCATGGCGAGGGTCGCCATTAGCACAGAGATAACTACTGGAGTCACCGCCATCAAAAATCGGGAATGAAGGTACGCCATCCAGACCCCAGCGACTAAAGCTGTTAGCGAGAGGAACATAGCAACAACCAACGGGCTCGCATCAATGGCGATTAGCCCTATCTGGACGATAATGACGAAGCAAAGAAGCAATATTCTGTATAAAAATGACCGCATTCCAACCCACCTCAATCCAAGATAATCTTGCGCTTATCTTTCTGAATTTCGATAGGCTGCTCCGGTTCACTCAGAACACCCTCTGACGCTTTCAGAACTTGAATACTTGGAAAGCCCTTCCCTGCTCCTGCTTTTCTTGGTCTCTGCTCTGTTACCTCAATCGCTATTTCATCCCCCTCCCGGAACTGCGGGTAACAACCAGCGCGGTTGGCATAGCGATTCAACGACATTTTGAGCAGCCGGTATTTCTTTGGGCAGGTTATTTGTACTGACGCATCAGAGCTGCAAGCTGCGTCAAGCCGCCGGAAAAATTCCTCCGGTATCCCCTTTACAAGGAGCTCGCTCAACTCATCCATAGGCCTTGAGCCGGTTGGCATCGGATATGGCAACCTCCGGTATTCTCTGTAGATGTACCGCTTGATGACGATATGAAAGACGAATGCGGCAAAGCCCCACAAAGGGCCATTAAGGAGCCCCGCAACGATAAGTAGCACCGACGGGAAGGGAACCCCTACGAAACTCGGCAGGATTTTAATCTTTACCATCGGCGTTGACCGACGCACACTCTCACTCATTTGCTGACCCTTTACGTGCAACCTTGTACTGCACTTTCAGATCGTAACCATCCACTTCCTGATGAAGGACTTTCACGGGGACACCTTCAACGGTCCCCAGGTACACGCTCAGCTCAACTTCCGGAACATCGTCCCTGAGACCCAGTACATTGCGCCACCCAGTCGATGTCTTCTGGCAGTGAGCGCCCACCCTGTCATGCCGGTAGTAAATGTCTTTGTTATCTCCTTGGCAGATGAAGAATCCACTAACCTGCCCCGTCCTTAACACCCACTTGCGGTTGTGGAAGGTAGCTTCTTTCTCCACCTCAGTGGACTTGTCTATAGCCACCTGGCTTACCACCAGCTCTTGTGCGGACAAATCAGACACAAGGCCTATTACCAACGCGGATAACAGCGCGGCCATAGCCGCCCGTGTCATCATACTGCCGCCTCGTGAGTGGCATCGGCAAAGAATTTGCCTTGTTTGTAGATCTCGTCCTTCTCGAACGAGATAGCATCCGCACGACTGCTGAATGGTCCATAGCTTTTACCGTCGATCAGCACCTTCCACTGGCAACGCCAAACACGAGTCCATGCCGCAATCTTTGACTCGTCTGAACAAAGTCCGCGAATAACATAGAACGCAATCATTAGAATGCCGCTCGTCGGCACGATGCGCGAAACCCTTGTTTTACTGTATTCCTGCACTTCAAGGCCTTTGAAGGAAACCTCATCGGCAAACCCGCAGACCTCACCATTTTTGATTACGATGCGCTTTTTGCTCATAACCTACCCCACTAATCCAAAATAATTTTGCGCTTGCCTGGCTGTACTTCGATTGGCTCTTCCTTTTGCACCTTTGGTGCCGGAGCTGATGAGCTGACAACCACCGGTTCTCTTTCTGGGTTTTGTTGCTGGCGCTCACGGAGTTCATCCACTGAGGGAGGCTCATTGCTTGGTCGTTCAGCCCTTTCAGCACGTCGGGCTTCTCTTAACAACTCATCAATTTCGGAGTCGCTCCGGTTGTTCATAAAAGCTCTATAGGCAAAGAAAATCAGCACCGGCACTATTGCCACCAAGAAGAAAGGAAATGAGCTTCCGCTATCTTCCACTGGCTTGGTACTGGCCGCGCCTGTATCGAACATGGTACGAATAACCGTTGGCGCGGTCATGATCATAATTGCAGGCATTATCCCCATCACAATTCCTGATGGGCTCTGCCTCATAATTCCACTAGCAACCCCAAACACCAGCATCAACCCCGCTATGACTTTGACGAAAGAGCTATCCATTAGACCGATCATGGAGTCACTTACCTCCTCGAACGGACTTTGAAACGCACTGGTATTGCGGTCGGTGTCTTGTGCAGCACCAATCTGCTTGGGAGGTTCACTCTTTGGTGCAGTCTCTATGGATAGCGCTGGTGGTTGGCTGGCAACCTTCTGCATTTCACCATCTTGCTTAACCACCCCCAGGTCCTGAGTTTTGACGTGCGTTTGTGCTGGTGGTGCTAACTGGTATTTGACTGCCAGGTTGTTCCCGTGGACTTCAATGGTTTGCAGGGAGATGGGTTTACCTTCCAACTTGGTCAGAGCTTCTTGGAGCGGTAGCTCCTGAGCATCAGTCATACCGCCCATAAAGCCATTGAGCCCGTCATCATGGACGCGACAACGCAGCCTTCCCGAATAGCTACGGTATTCACCTGGGCAAACAAAATAGCCGCCCTGAGGGCCATCCAGTTTGCGCCATTTATTGCTTTTGAAGGCCTCCACTTTGGTCACAACTGGCTGACCGTCATGGTAATCAATGACCGTTTTGCTCTCCGGGCCAGTGTCCTCTACCTTCTTGCTGCCTGAGTCATCTGAGAGCATTTGCCCCACCATTACGCCAGTCACAAAGTCACTGGCAAAGGCCGCAGGAGCTGCGACCATGAGACCAACCAGCAAAAGAAGGGGGACGCGCCCTGTCCTTCTCATCACCATTCGTTCTGTTCCGTTTCGTGCTGGGTTTGACCAGCATTGAAGTGGTACTCGGGTTTCAGCTCTTTTTCTTCGACTTCGAGCTCTTCCGGGCGAATACGCTGCTCCAGCGCTTCACAGGTCTTACCCTGAAACCCCGTGAAATCGGCAGCAATCTTGCCGCCCTTGATCTTGATGTTTACCTTTTTCACTTTGTCACCTCGTCGTTAAGTTCAACTAATCTGATTGCCTTGGCGCTATTACCAAACAGCTTCCTCAGCTTCCAGTTCCAAAGTGCCATCGTGATGCTGCTTCACCGTCACGCTGAAACCTTCCTCTTTCAACTGCTGCTCGTAGTGGAAGGCAATGTAGCGATCCTGCACCTTGCTGCTTGCCTGCTGCGTCCAGCGGCCATAAGAGCCGTAGTTTTCCTGGTACTGCTCCCAAACACCGTTTTTTTCCTTGTAGCCAATCCGGTGCTCCTTGTTGTTCTGGTCGATCAGAACAATCGGGTATTTCTCGAAGGTGTAGCCAGCGCCCACGCGGTATAGCTTTTCGTTTTCAACAACGACGCCAACTCCCTCCAGAGCCTTCAACAGCAGCTCTTTGTCTTTGTAGGCGACCTGCACCTTGCCTTTTACGATATGGCTCATCTCATCACTCCTGAGTTGTTTCGGGGGTCATGCCGTGTTCCGGCATGACAAAGTTAATCGCTTAGTCCTCGATGGCGAGTTTTCGTCCAGAGCCATTCTGCTCTTGAACATCGAAGTTATTGGCCGGATAGAAGCCTTGATCCCGCAAACTGCGAATCTGGTTGATGTCTTCTCGGCGAGTTTCACTGGTCGGGGTAATGCGAGTGACCGCATCCACCAGCGCTTCATTGTTGAGCTCTTTGTCCTGAGCGTTCGCCAGATACATCGCGTCAATGACGGCCTGTTCAATCTCTGCCCCGGTGTATCCCTCGGTGGTACGCAGTAGCGTAGGCATATCGAACGCGGCGATGTTGGCCTTCTGCTTGGCGAGGTGGATCTCGAAAATCTTCTGGCGCTCAGCCACACTTGGCAGATCAATGAAGAATGCTCGGTCCCAGCGGCCAGCTCGCATCAATTCAGGAGGCAGCGACTGAACCCGGTTGGCCGTCGCCACAATGAAGATCTTCTCCTTGCGCTCTTGAAGCCAGTAGAGGAAAGAGCCCAGCAGGCGCTTGGATACTTCGTGTTCGCCATCGGCATTACCAAAAAACTTCTCCATCTCGTCAATCAACACAACAACGGGTGCGATCTGCTCAATGGTCTGCAATGCACGATTGAACTGGCGCTCGGTTTCACCGAGATACTTACTATAGAAACGGCCCATATCCAGGCGAACCAAGGTAGTGCCAAGTACACCGGCAGCGGCTTTTGCCGTCAGCGATTTACCACCACCAGGTACACCGGCCAGAAGGACACCTTTTACCGGAAGGTCTTTGTCCCAACCGGCTTTACGTATCTGGAGAAACTCCTTGAGGTTTTCGAGCCCACCGACATTCCCAATATCAATGGCCTCAAGCACATCGAGGCCGACATCACGCAAGATGTGAGCTTTTTCTTTTCGGATCTCGCCCAGGTATTCTTCACCCTTGAATTTCAAGTAAGCGGAATAGGTGAAGACGTTCTTCATCTGGGTGTGTGACAAGCCCAGGGCGTGGTTTGCGATGACAGCACGTTCGTTGCTCTCGAAGACTCCACCATCTTTCACGTTATCTTCACAGGTCTGGAGCAGTTTCAGGATTTCCTGATTGCTCATAGCCGGGAGATCGATGTGATAAACGAACTCTTCATTGAAGACGTCTTTGCCAGCGATGATGTAGTTGATCCCCTCATTCTCCAGATAGGTCAGTGATGACTTGAGGGCTGGGAGTGTTTCCGGGTTTGCACGTTGTCGGTCGAAAAAGAAAGTGTCGAACACGACAACACCGTTTTTGGAGGACTTCTTGGACTCGTCCACCATTGCCTTCATCGTGCCTGGATCGGGCAGCTTCTTGAATGGCATCACAATAAAGTGCTTGCCGACTTTCTTTGCAATGTCAGAGAAAACGCTCTCTGCACGGCCCAGCTCAAAAGTGCTAACGTTGATGACTGGAAAGGACAACTTGATTGGAATCTCAAGTTTGTCCATTTGCTGTGTAATATCGCTCATCGCTTATCCTTTAAATAAATTTCGACTTGTTGATCACCTCACATCATAAGTTCATTTTATGATGCTGTAAATATCACCTTCCAACTCTGTAGCTGTTCACGGCGGACTCAACGCGCTTGACTGACACGTCTATACCATTTGTCACCAGCAACTCATGCACTTGGCAACAGGCCTGTTGTTTTAGGCCAAAGAACTCTTCGTTAACACGGGCATACTCTGCTGCCGAATTGGAGGCGGCTCGTCTTAGATCTGGCATCAGAGATTCAACGCGAGACTCTACTTTGTCCAGAGAGGAACTGGCAGACGACAAGCTGAACAGCGAGAAGACGCTCCCAAAGTCGAAACCATCATTCAAACCGGCAAAGTCCATACCCAGATCGATAAACTCAGTTGCCATTGAGTGGTGCAGTGAGCCCACAATGTCACGATGATCCCCCAGCGCATTTGCGAAGGCTTTCACAGCTCTCTTCGCATCGTCTATTTCACTGCTGGCCGAGGAGTTTGACATCGACGACATGACGGAAATGCCCTTGTTGTCAGTCACAAGGTCGAGAACCTCCATTGTTTGTGCTGATGAAATACTGGAAGAGGCCTCACTGATTTCACGTAAGGCTTTTTGCCCCATGTCCACCAGTCGCTTGTTGCTCTCGTGGAGTCGAGATGCGGCGTCAAGCCTATCTTGAGCTTGGGTGATTCGTTCCAGAATCTGGCTACCGTCAATCGCTTGCTTCACGGCCCGAGAAACCAATCCCTCTTTGAGCTGGTCTCTCCCACGGCGCAAATACCGCAAATCGCTGTTATGGCCTTTTAGTGCTGAACGTATAACGGCGATGTCTCGACGAAACTGCCAGAACGTTATAATTTTTTGCCAGATCCCCAACTGAGCACGCTGTTGGCAAAGAGCTTCGTACTCTGCACCTTTCTCTTCAACCTGGCTGAGAGCTGCGGTAATCCTGTCTTGATATTGCCGGTCGTCAGCCAAGTAACTTTGAATTGCTTGTTCCATCCCGTACCCCAAAAACTTTCACATGTGAAAGTTCATTCTTTCTTTGTTCTGCCAGTACAAAGTATTTTGCCTTAGAACGACCTCACACCCCGCCCCTGCTCACGCCCATTTTGGGCAATTACAGATTCAGCATTTACAGGCTTATAATGTGATGCCGTAATAGACAAATAAAAAACGGCATAGCCGTTTTTACCTTACTTTGCTTTGCTCCGGCCCCCGCATAGTGCATTACCAATGCGTGATGAAAAATCCTTCCATTCTGGACTGTTCCGGTAGTCATCCTGTCCAGTTGCTTGTTCCTGGCTGGTCGATGCGAATTGATTGAGAGCATCCGGGCACGAAGAGCAGACCCCGATACCTTCCACTCTATTCACGCGAAGCCAGTGACACGGTTGACCGTTTTCAACACAAGCGTGATCATCGGTGCATCCGCACCCTATACATTTAGCAGTGAGCATAAGCGCCTCCCCAAGTAAATTAACAACATCATAGTATCATTATGTGATACTGTAAATATTAAAAAGAAAGCGGCCATAGCCGCCCTTCCGAAGTAATTTTCCTTTAGTGGTTGTCTTGGCCCTGTTTCCAAGCGACGAATGCCTGCACTAGCGGTACGCCATCATCACTCAAGGCATTCCCTTCTATCCATCCGCCTCGTATGACGACAGACTGCCCTGATTCCAAGCCAAAAGGTTCCCACTCAGAAGCCACCGGGGAACCGTCCACCAGCAGGTCGAGATCTTCAATCCATTTATCCCGGCCATCCAGAGTTTTCCAAACTGAGTCATCGACCCAAAAGGCCTTGATTTGTTCTGGTGTGGCATTGGTCCAATCGTTGTCTTTCCCGTCAGCAAGTGAAAGTACAGAGTCAACCGTTTGCTGCCAGTTCGGCCAATCTTCTTCGACAACAACGCAAGTAAGCGAGCTCTTGCCATTTGCTCTGCGGCCATCATCAACCTTCCGGATCAGCCTTTCCAGTGTCGCCAGCTCCTCATCGCAGAGCACGGCCTGTGCATCGCTTATCTTTGCCACGAAGTAACGTGCTTCAAGCATCGACATAATTATTTTCCTCCCCAGGGCACAAGTTTTGTCGAATATCCAAGCATTAGTGGGTGCTTCGGGTCCCCCGAACCAGTCACGCCAAATGCCAATACCGGCTTCCCAGATGCAACGAGCTGCTCTAAAAGCCTGTCCAAATGAACATGCAAAGACTTAGGCAGCTTAGTTCGGCTCCCCCAGCAGGGCACCAAGACATCAGCATCCCGAATAATCCTTTCCAAGTGGATTTCATTTTCAGGCCCGACAGGATCAACCGCCGTAGCCAGCTCTCGAACGTCGGTCGCCCGAAAAGCAAAAGCATTACCGACTATGAATCGCCTCCCTCCGTTGACCTTGGTAAACCCTATCCACTTTCTGACCGTGTGATCGTCCTCGGTGGCCGTGGCCGTAGAGCCGTTTACACCAAAATAACCGAACACAAGGCCTTCGGGTTGCACATCCCTTTCCAGACGGTATCTGTACATGCCGCACTTGCTGATAATTGCACTCAAAGTGTCACCTCTTTTTGAATGAAAAACGCCCTTTCACAGTTGCATTTTTTAATGCTGTGATAGGATAAAAGTGTAAGTTGAAAAGGAGAGATGACCATGAAACATGTACTGAATATCGCGCTGATGGCTGTTGTTGTTCTTGGCCTGGCTATGCTTGAGGCAACCAACTGGGGTTACGCAGTGCTGGCTATCCCGGCAGTGATTTGGGCCAAGCCGGTGCTCAACCTTCTGCACAAACTGCCGGTTCTGGCTGCTGCTTTTTGGATTCTGGTTGCTGTTTTCGCGTGGCAAGCGGCACTTGTTGGTATCCTGTTCTATGGCGTACTTGCGACCCCTAAAGCGCCAGCAAACACCAATGGCAAAAAAAGCCGAAAAGCCAATCTGATGGGCACTTACAGCTACGACTTTAAAACCGGCGAATGCTTTAGCTAAGACTGGCTCCACGGTTATTTCTCCTCAGCCTTCCTGATGGGCGCTCTCAGCGCTCTCAGGACAGCTTCTTCAAGAGCTGCGGCCCCTGCCCTATCACGTCGCTTTGTTAATGCCCCATATTGCTTCCTGATGGGTAGCATCAGCTCTTCGAGTTCATTGCGCTTCCTATCGTCGGCTTCAAGTTTCTCGCTTCGCGCCAAGGCTTCGGCTTGCTCGCTTTTTGCTTGCCACTCTATCTTGTCGCCTTGCACTTCCCATGCTTTAACGTAATGAGCATCATCCAGACCTTTTGCTCCGTTGTCCGAAAACGAGGCCCCTGAGTAAATGCCACCGACAACCCAGCGCCTTTTGCTTTTTCCCTTTGAGAAATACATCTCACGGCCTAAAACACCATCGCGCAAAGTGGCTACCGAGATAAAGAGCCCAGCGTCCCCTTTCCTAAAGCCGCAGAACACAAACTCAAGCGGTTCGTATAAATCACTCATGCTGATCACTCCGAAGAACAGACAAGACCTTCTCAGCTCGCTCCTGGAGGTCTATGAGTTCGGCAGCATCATTACCGCTCAATGACATGCCCCCGCCATAGAGGCGATACTCAACGCTGTCCATCGCCTGGCGAAGCAATCCTAGAAGAGCATTCACGTTTGCCGGTGTTGATAGGGCGACGGCTTCACCTTTCAGCTCACGTCCATTAAATTCCGACCACTCGGCTATGCCTGTCAGTTCGCAACAATTTGAGCAGGACATACTGGCAACATTCTGGGGATCGTCTGGACAGTGTCCATTGATGACAAAGTTCATCTCGTCACTGCCGCACTTTCCACAAATGATGTGTACTTTTTTGCCCATGCTGCTGCCCTTAGTGGAGAGTCTGCTCTTCCACAACAATCATCCCGTCAACCAAGCTGATTGTGGCGGGACCGCAGTTACCCAGCACCTCAGCTTTGACTCCGTTGTTCAACGCGACATAAAGCCGTCTCGCCCCGTTGGTGACGCGGATGCCTTTCTGGTCGAGTTGTTCAAGCATTTCTTCGTAGGTAATTTTTTCGTCCATCAGTTCTCCTCAGCAAGGATCTCGTCGATGAGGTTCTTTGCTATCAATCTGGCATCCAAAGGGACAGCCAGGCTGTCAATTCTGCCTCTTTCATGGGCAACAATGAGTTGCGCCTTCCAAGCTATCCCGGAAAGAGAAGCATCAGGTTCTTTACCTGAGCTTCTCATACATCTTGCGTTTCGGTACGCCGCCAGCCACTCAGGTCTGGTTGAGTTATAACGCCCAAGGCCAGCTTTTCGTTGGAAGCACATTCATCGCGCACCTTTACAGATTCATTTTATGATACTGTAAACAATAAAAAGACACCTTGCAAGACTTTCACATGTGAAAGTTTTCTGGTTTACATCTGCTCGCTTGGATCAAACCCCAGAGCCTTGCACACGTCATCCAGGTCATCGAGCGTGAAGAATCCCAGCGTCAGCTCCCCGGAGCGCTTCGCGGGGTTATAGCGAATTTTGATGGGCCTACCCGTCGCATCGCTCATCAGGGTTTCCAGACGCTTAATGTCAGCATCCCTATCCACTTCTTTGCCCTTCGCTATCGCCTCATATGTATGAACCGGTGTCCTGGTATGCAGGAGATCCCTCAGGAGCTTTTCTCTCTTGCTGATAGGTAACTTAGCCACGGCTCTCACATGTCCCAGGGTGATCTTGCGTGGATTTCTGAGCCAGAGTGTGAGCTCTTCCTCCGACAGCGTACCGGCGCGTTTCAGGTGTGTAACCGTGTATACCTTCTCAATCCCCAGTTCCTCTCTGATCTGACTGTTTGAGCGCCCCTCTCCGCTTAGGAACGCGACCACATAGGCCTTTTCTGCATCAGTCATGTCTGGATGCTGGTGGTAGTAGTCAATGGCTTCTCTTGCGTCGAGCAGTAGGGGCAGGTTGTTCATTCAGTACACCTTTTAGTCACATGACTATATTGAGGCCTATTCTACCCCCTATTTTAGTCACATGACTACTTACCGGCATTTCGTCCCCCATAGCCGCCGATTTTTCTTGATTATAGGTTTGAATCTATATAGGATTGCACCTATATTAAGTAAGGAGAAACCATGTGGGTCATCGAGACAACTGACACCTTTGATGAGTGGTTCGATGCACTGGATGATACCGATAGAGCCAACGTGCTGGCTTCGATGATGGTGCTGCGAGATAGAGGTCCCATGCTGTCGAGACCATACGCGGATACTGTTAACGGTTCATCCTACAGCAACATGAAAGAGCTGCGGGTCCAAAGCAAAGGAGATCCTATCAGGGCATTCTTTGCGTTCGATCCAAAGCGTAAGGGGATTCTTCTCTGCGCCGGTAACAAGACCGGGGACGAGAAAAGGTTTTATGAAGTAATGATCCCAATTGCAGACCGCGAGTTTGCGGCGCACTTGGATAAATTGAAGAAGGAGTGACGTTATGGCAAGAACTCTTGACCAAATGCTGGCAACAGAAAAGCCTGAGGTTGTTGCCAAAGCACAGAAAGCGGCCACTGAGATGTTACTGAACATCCACTTGGCAGAGCTTCGTGATCGCATGAACCTTACCCAGGGGGAAATTGCTGCATCTCTGGGTGTGAGACAGCCGACAGTCTCCGAGATGGAAAAACCTGGACGAGATCTCAAGCTGTCGTCCATTAAGCGGTACGTTGAGGCCTCCGGTGGCAAGCTACGCCTCGATGTTGAACTTCCGGACGGCACCCACTACGGCTTTGCCGTTTAACTCGATACGCCCCGTTATGGGGCGTATTACTTATCTTGCACTTCCTCCAGCCGTTTGCGGTATATCTCTCCTGCACGTTCCCTGCCATCGTCGGTCAGCCTAAAGGCCAGCTTTAGAGAAGCATTCCGGTACTTGTTCAACAGGCCATTCTCCACCAGCGTGTGGCATGACGTTCGGAAGTTCGTTCCATGAATACCGCTCTGGCGAGCTGAGTTGATCATCTCCAGTATTTTTACACCTGGTACAGGCTCGGCTTTTCCACCGGCCTCAATTGCGTATAGAATGAACAAAACGTCCTTTTGAGTTGACGACAACCTCATTCCGCCCCCTTATTCATGTCTGATATGAATAAGGCTCCCACGAAAGGAGCCTTATGTAAACCTTATTCATGTGTCACATGATTAAGATCTAGTTCACGGAGTCTTTCAACCCCTTACCAGCTTTGAACCCAGGAATGTTGGCCGCCGCGATCTGGATGTTCTCTCCAGTCTGGGGATTCCGTCCGGTTCGCGCTGCGCGTTCCTTAACGTGGAAAGTACCAAACCCAGTAAGCGCTACTGTCCCACCCGCTTTAAGCACCTCTTTCACTGAGTTGATCAGCGCATTTACCGCAGCTTCGGCCTTTGCTTTGCTAATATCAGCGTCTTCGGCCACTTTCATAATCAGTTCGCTTTTGTTCATCGTTATTCCTGTTTGTTTTCTTGGTTACTGTTTACACCTGCATACTCTGGGGTGTGGTTAGTGCTTTCTTCGCCACTCCCAAGGGGGAGTTCTCTCCGATTCCGGTAATGCCCAGAGACCTCGCTTATCGGCTTTGGCCTCGGTCTCCAGCTTGAACAGCTCCGGTGTTTTGGCGTACTGCCGGTACACCCACGCACTCCCAGAACGGACCATTTCGGCATTGACCCATTTGCCATCGACATAGAGATTGGCAACCAGGCGGCTATAACGGTCTTTGTCGATTTGCTCCACTTTGATCATTCGACCAAACACCAGATCTGATAAGGCCTGCTTCGCCTTTGAGCCGTATGGCTGCTTTTTCTCTGGAGTATCGATCTCCGCGAGCCTTACTCGGTACTGGATCTTGCCACTCCGGCAGTCTTTTCCGGTATCGCAGCTTTGTTCCGTTAGCACTTTGACCGTATCACCATCAGACACCCCCACAACCTTTGCAGTGAAGGTCTCTGCCCACACATGAGGAGCCAGCACCAGCATTGCTGATAGGAACGCTGAAATCCCCGTCTTTTTTGCAAAACCGAACCTCATAATCACTCCATCTTTTTTGCAGCCGGTAGAGCCTTGGCCCAGCAGAGCATTGTTTTATCCGCCTTGCTGTCTACGATTCGACAGGCATCCCAGTTAAGAGATGACCAGTGAGCAATGGCAGAGGCCAACCAGTACCACGGTGCAGTAAACACCGGCAGGCCCCCTTCCTTCGTTTTAAATACCTGGTATCGCATGTTGATCCTCCTGTTTGGGTGAGGCTTAGGCCTCGTAATAGAAATTTTGTGTGTCCGGATAAGGTTTAAAGCAATGAGCTGTGGCTCGCCCAAGGGAAAGCACCGTAGCATCAGCTTCCGGCTCTTCCTCGGTATCTTTACGAGACTCCCCACCAAGTTGCGTTACCCATTCGGCAGCGAGCCGCACCCCCTCATCAAACGGCACTTTGTTCTTTTGGAGCACATCAAGATAGGAAAGTAGCAAGCAGTGAGGTGTGATGACGGCGGTGTTCCAATCGGTTGCGAGCCGAGTTTCGGCCATGTCAGAAAACCAAAAGTCTACTTGATGCTTTAATCCTATTTCAGCCATCATGCCATGCTTGCCAGCGGCCTTTCTGCCTTCCTCTACTACCTGAACCGGGGCGTCCCAGTAGAGGATTTCACCATCCGCTTCTTGGGTCGCGCACGTTGCACCTTGCGGCCAATGCCTCCGTTCCATAATGAGCTCGCAGAGTGTTTGGTTGCCTACAGGAGCCTTGTAGTCCTCATCGAGATTCACCACGATGGTTTCCGGCTCCCGTTCAACTGGTGGCAGGTATCTGGCGACCAGAGGCATTGTCAAAATCACAGCCCCATCCATGTGAAAGGATGTTGGTGCCTTCACTATTCGGTCCATTACCCAGCACCAAGCATGAAGCAACCGATCCTCTACATTGTCGTCAGCCTCAATCTCTTGAACGAACTGGTTGAAACGAACCTGACTATCCAGAAACAGGCCTGTGCTCTGACACTTATCGCTGATCGTATGAATGAGCTCCGCCTGCTCCAGAAGCATTTCTCGGGTGACTTCTTCTACATCACCAAATGCTTCAAACAACTTTGTCATGTAGTCACGAATTTGCATGTTCTTCCCCCTCGGCATCGAACTGCTTTGCAAGCTCAGGATCACCTGCCCAGCGAAGGGCGTCTCCCATATGCGTGAAAGCGCGTTTATTGTCATCTTGCTTATTCACTCTGACCGGCGTCTTTTGGTCACGAGGCTGTAGTAGCCAGTACCCGGCCTCTTCCTTGATTAGTTCTGCGGCCACCAGCAAGCCGCTCTTCGTTGCAATGATCATCATCAGCTCCCGTGGTTAAGCCAGTAGGCATAGACAGTGATGGCAAGGCCACCCGCGAGCACAATGACTGCGGCGGTACGCTGGACCCACTTCGATGCACCAAACCGCGCCAGGTGTCTCCCCAGGAACTGGAAAGGAGCCGTCTTTCCGATAGCGCGAATCACCCAGGTGATTGCCAACAGAAGGATGGCTGTGGCCGGGTATATACCAACCCCTAAGAGATTTACCTCTCCGACCGCGAGTTGATAGATGAATGCCAACAGCATGGCTACCGCAGTCAATACGGCCACAACCTTGGTCCCGTTCCGCCAGTCCCACGCTCGACGTGCGTCACTGGTAAAACTCACCATCGAGACAAGGAACGGCATAAATGGCAGGTTCATGCTGGTGGGTTTATCCATGAATGCGTCAAGACCCACAAACATGGCCGTCATCACCACATAGAACAACAGGGCGGGGACAAGCATGTCGCGTAAAGACCGAACCTGGTTGGCGTTCGCGTTTTGAGTATTCGTCGTCATTGTGTTTGTCCCTTCAACATTCCCCATAGCTGACGGTGAAGATCAGCGATTACCTTGTACGTCCCCTTCACTGCTGGTTGCTCAAGGGTCTTGAGCATCCACAAAGCAATAAACAGGCTGGAAAGCAGTGCCACCACCAACTGGATGTTGTGGCTGCTCAAATAGACGGCATAGCCGTTTAGGCAGGCACTCAATAGCAGCCAGACCCTGGCCGTCATCAGCCCCCAGCGGTGATAGGTCACGAGCAGGTAGGCTGTTACGACAGAACAGAGTGTCATTGCACCAGAAGTGGCTAGGTAAACGCCCCATGTACTGGCCTCGCCAGCGACGTAAGTGCCACCAATGGAGAAGGACAAGCCAAAGATCCAAATTGCTGCATTCCGGAGTAGGGCATCAACAATGATGTAACTAGCAGCGAGATTGATAATTCCGCGTTTTAGCATTACCCCCTCCCGTTATTCTGATACCTGCCCAGCTCAGCCCTGAGCCTATTAATTTCCTCCGTGGCTTCGGCCAACTGCTCCCGATACTTCTTGAACTGCTGATATGAATGCCAGGACTGTCCCTTCGATACTGACTTCGTGATGGCGGCGACCTCATCCGGCGTCAACCGGGTGAGCTGCTCTTCCGGGTAGATCAGGATGGTGTTGCTGTCCCAATCAAACCCAGCATGAATTGCTTTCACCCCTACGGTAGGGGTTCCACCAATCCCTCCAGGCTGGTGGATGACAAGCCTCAAAGGGGCTGAGGCCTTGTGGGGGTGAAGGCTATCGAGAGCATTTTTTGCTTCTTGTAACTCCATTGGTACACCTCATAGTGAAATCAGGCCCCTGAGGGACCTGACTTTCACATGTGAAAGTTAATTTGCATTCTGCTGTCTGACAGAAACCCTCAAGGCCAGCGCCTTTTGCATGTCGGGCTGCTGGAAACGCACCTTGGTCCGTTCAGGCCAAGTGTCCATCTCATTGCATCGCAGGGTGTCGATAGCCGCATCACGGTAAACCTGATAAAGGTCGGTTCCACCAATGGAGTTAATTGCCATCATGGCGGCAAACATCGAGTTACTGTTCATGACGCTGGTTAGAGTCTCCGGGGTTATGGGTTTGTCGCATGACTTGTTGAGGGCAACCAGCAGGTCATTACCAACCAGAGCACAGGCAGCACATACCTGTTTGGTATCATCCAGGGCTTTCGTGTATTCGTTGCTTGTCTGAGGGACGCTTGAGCAAGCCGACAGGACAAGCAGCCCCGCCAGAAGGCACCCCAATTTAGTTGTAATCTTGATCATCAGTTCTCACTCCACTTTCACATGTGAAAGTTTTTATTGGTTCGCTGAGTCGTCTTGTTGCGACTCAATCATCATTTTTCGCATCACCGCCATGATGGCTTGTGCCGGTTGAGCACCACCGAGTAGCTGACTCTTGCCTGTCTGGTTGTCTACAACAAAGGTTGCTGGAGTACCATTAACGCCGTAACTCTTGGCTTTCTGGATGTCAGCTTGAACTTTATCTTCGTGCTTGCCAGAGCTGAGACACTCACGGAAAGCATCCAGATCAGCACCAACACCCGTGACAACAGAGGCCAAGTCAGAAACACCGGCACCGTTGCCTTTGCTGTGATGGAAAATCTCATTCACGAAGACCCAGAAGCCACGGTTGCCCTTCTGTTCAGCAATACATTCAGCGGCCAACGCTTCCTTGTGAGCTGCCGGGTTATGGAAGTCGAGAGGCATGTGCTTCCACTGCCAATTCACATTGCCTTTACTGGCATCCACAATTTGCTTGGGCGTGTCGTGGAATTGCTTACAGAAGGGGCACTCCATATCAGAGAACTCCACCAGCGTGAATCGGGCACCAAGGTCCCCATAGATGTGTTTGCCGTCTTCGACCTTTTCAGGTGCCGCCTCGAACTGGGCATACTTCTGATCGATGTCGGCTTGTTGTTTCTGCGCGACAAACTTATTGATGCTTTCGGCCACAGCAGCCTCAAACTCTGCCTTGCTTTTGAAGGTGACGCCTTCGGCATCTTTCACCTGGTTGACCGTGAACTTCACGTTGGCGATCTCTTGCGCCAGATCCTTCTCTTTCACGAGCTGGTAGATTCCGAACCCGGTTCCTACGAGCCCCAAAATAATGGCGGCAAAAACCCCGAGACGTAGTGATTTGGTACTTTGTTCTGTCATGTCAAACTGCTCCTATCAGTAAACTTTCACAGCGCTGAGTTCTTGCACGAAGGAACTGGCTTCGAGCTTCGCTCGTTGGGTCAGTCGCCGGATGATGTCTTCGGTTGGTGTGTAGTCCACCAAGTTGCTCTGGTGGATGACGTCTCGCGCCACGGAGTTCAAACTCCCCAGGCCATCAATCAGCCCAATTTCTTTGGCCTGCTCCCCGTTCCAGAGCAATCCAGAAAACACCTCTGGGGCGTCTTTCAGTCGATCACCCCGCCCAGCCTTCACTCGTTCGATGAACTGCTGGTGGGTTTTCGATAGAACGCCCTCCCAGAATTTCTTCATATCAGAGGTAAGAGGGGAGAATGGGTCGAGAAGCGCTTTGTGCTCTCCGGAAGTGATTGCCCGGCGCTCGATGCCGAGCCTGTCCATCAAGCCGGTGAATCCAAACCCTGAGCTAATGACGCCGATAGAACCGACAAGACTGGCGCGGTCAGCATAGATTTCATCCGCAGCAGAGGCGATGTAATAACCGCCAGAGGCACCGATGTCATCAATGATGGCGTAGACCTTTTTCTCCGGATGAAGGGCTCGCTGCGCCTTCACTTCTTCATAAATCCGTCCTGCTTGAACCGGGCTACCGCCAGGGCTGTTTATGCGAAGCACGACAGCTTGTGAATTCGGGTTGTCGAATGCTGCTTGGATGGACGGGATAAGGTGATCAGCATCGGCCAGTGTGCCAGCAGCAATTTCACCACGGATGTTGATATACGCGGTGTGAGGGGCTCCAGCCTTGGCGCTTTGCCACGGCATCCCACCCGGATTAGATGCCAAAATGATGAAGCCGATCATGAGAAGCACGAAACCTGATGCGCGAAGCACACGCAACATGGTCCGCCAGCGCCGGTCTTTCACCTGCTCTTTATGCAGGGTGAACATGTACTTCTCAATGAGCTCTTTCTCCCAGGGGATCTCTTTGTTTTCTGCCATTAGTCTTTCCTTTTGCATGTTTCGATTATCTGTCCCCAGAACTCTTCATCAGCGCTATCAGCCCGGTCTTTGACTTTCTGGTAAACAAGGTTGGTGTTGAGCTGATGCTCACGACAGAACTGGGCAATGTTGCTGTAGGTCCTGTCCAGATAGGTGAAGGGTTTCCCTTTACCTTTTTTCTTGGCGAGGATGAGTTTCCACTCATCATTGGAGAGTTTGTCTGCGGCCTTCCTTGTGTCCGCAATGCGCCTACGCACCGTTACCGGATCAAGTCCATGCGCTCTGGCTATACTGGCAACGCAATTGAACTTCCGACCGTCAATCATGACTGTAGGCAAATCACCAGCGGCAGCCTCCTTGAATCGGAAACCTCTGTACCCTGGCCTGAAGATCCCAGGAGCAAGTTGCTCACGGAACTCGATTGCTTGTTCTGACCTGACAAACTTGCTGTCGATTTTGCCGAGCATGTACTTAGCCCGAGCGATTACCTGGTAAAGCATCTTTTCCAGGAGCATGGCGTCAGCAGCTCGACTCGGAAGACCAATATCGTCTTCTTGCTCGATACCCAACATTTCTGCATGGCTGGAGCCTTCGGCATGTCGGAAACAGCCGTCGTACTCAAAAAGAAAGGAGGCCAAACCTCCTCTCAGCTTTGCTTTGAACCGGGTGTTGGCCGCGTTCTCTGGCGCTGGTGCCAGCTCAGAAACTTCAAGCCCTAAATTTGCGGCCAACTTCCGTAGGTCTTCCTCTCCAATTCGGCATCCAGGCTGCATAACCTGCGCCAGAGCAGATTCATCAGCACATCCGCGTTCTTTCAGCTCAGCCAAGAGGTAGGGAACTCGTACTACCCCCATAAGCTCAAGCTCCCTGAATCGCGTGGACCACCAGCTCACAGAGTTTCCCGTACACAGGAGCAAGGCAGAGTGAAGCCATCACCATGCCAAAGGCTTTCGATGGAGCCTCTTTGGCGAACTTGGTCAACCACGGCATCATGCCGCACAGAGCAGCAACCATAGCGCCAGCCACCCCTAGGGAAGGGAATGCCATCACTTGGGCCAGAATGAAGAAACACTGGGCGTATGCCGCATGGGTCATCGCCTTCTTATCTGCTGCCGTGAACTCCACGGCATCTACGCTTTTGACTTTTTCCATCACATTGTCCTCATGCAACATCAGGTTTTCCGAAAAATTTTTCATACACTTCGAGGTCGAAGGCCAGCATGGTCTTTGCCGCCTTTTCACTAAGCTGGTGGAGGCTAAGCATCTGAACCTTGTCAGTGCCGGTCACTTGCAGATCCACTGCGAACCACGTCCCACCTTTGGTTACGGCCAGAACTTGCACCGCCCAGGGCTTATCCAGTCGTTCGGGCGGAGTGATCATGTTCGACACTTTGGCGACCGTCGCGGTTGAACCTACCCAGTGCTTGTCGAACGCAATAACGTTCAACGCTTCAAACGCATCCTTCGCAGCTTTAAACCGGCTACGGACAGCATCTTGTTGCTTCCAAGCCATGAACTGGATAAGGGTCATTCCACCAGCCATAAGGGTGAGAAAACTCAAGCCATTCGCAGCAGCTACGACCGTCGCTACCAAGGACCCCAACATGACGAAGCGGTTATGTTTAAGCTGGGCCACTATTCACCTCCTATACCAACCAGCGTACAGGACTTTTCAAAAATGCAACCCCGCCTAGCTGCCCAATTCGGGCAACCCTAATTCAATCCAGAACTTTCACATGTGAAACTTTCCGCCACAGGAACAGGAGGTTTTTACCTGACCAGAACGGATGGATTGATAGCGGTGCCACAACTTGACCACTTCTTTTTCGCTGAGAAGGTTTGTCTTGATGTAACGGACTCTATCCCCGTCCGCTGTCTCAACAACGGTTCGGACATAGCCGTACTTGGCAACGGGTGCCTTGTACTTGTGTGACAGAATTACCCGGTAAACCGAGAGCTGGATAATGTCCGACTCATAGATGTGGTTTACCTGGCGCAGCTTGGTGTCCAAGGGAATGAGAACCCCATTCTTGGCTTTGTACACCTGATCAACCCTGCCGTGCATGGGCACCGGCTGTGTGGTTGATATGTCCTGTTCGGATAAAAACAGAGTGGCCGAGCGCAGCTCATAAGGCATGTTCTCTGATTTCCACCACGCCCAGGTGTCTCCAATGCCGCGTTTGCGCCACTGGTCCACTTTCGCAATGACGAAAGGTGCAATGATAAGGACGAATATCCAGAGAACTGCCTTCATGACTACCTCAGGCCCCTAAACCACTCTGGATGATTGGATACATCCATGTTCTTAACCTGTGATGAGAAGACCAGTAGCTCTTGGGTCGTCAGGACGGTCTCAGGAGCCCGAGCGATGAAAGGTCTCAGCAATCCAGAACCCGCGTAGATATTGATGACCATATGCAATCGCTCTGTTGTTCCAGACACTCTCCGCCAGCTCCGGTAGGTTTCTGTTGATTTGGCATAGCCAACCAAGGCAGGAGCCAGCGTATCGGACTCCTTCGTATTCAACTTCCCTTTTGCTGCCTTCGATACGAACTCAGCGATCACCGAAGCCAGCATGTCGGAGGTAAGGTGAAGCGGCAGCTTTATCGTGTCGAAGTCAGCCTTCTTGATGGTGAACAGGCGGATGTGATCGTTGCGGTAGTCACGCACATAGATGACATGGCTCTCAAATGGGTTGGAGTGATTAAAGGCATCCATACCCCAGCCTGCGGCCTCAAGATGTGCGTTTGATACTGACTTGTCGTAATCAAATTCCACGCTATTACTCTCCGTCTTGTCGTTCAGGAACTTTCACATGTGAAATTTTTCCGTCGGTCATGATGTCCAGGACGGCTTTGCCCAGTCTCATCCCTTTATGGTTTTGAACGGGGTCTCCCTTGTAGAAAAATCCTGGCTCGTTATCGGGATGGAATACCCCGTGAGGAATGTTGTCGTGATCGCCAAGCCACATGCGTAGCCTCAGATCCACCAACCACCCATCATCCAGGACAACCCAGAAATGCGGTGTCACGATGTCCTTGGTCTGTTCGTTTCGCACAAAACCATACATGCAGTCATGAGGTACACCCGCGTCATTGAGTAGGTGGCTTACTGCCCATGTCATGCCGTCACATTCCATCTGGCAGTCATCCAAGGTCATAAGGACGGCTTCCAGTTCCCGGTGCCACTCCGTCATTTGCTTGGCCGCAGGTTTTACCACCAGCTCGTTTTTGTTTTCTGCCAAGATGATGTCTTCCTCATCAATATTGCATTCGTCTATCGCTTCCGAACGGATGGATACCGCTTCATCCCAGTCATCGCTCGATCCGAAAATGCTCCAACCCTCAAGACCGTAATTCACCCATACGATGAACCGCTTTATCGTTTTCATGTGCGGCCCCCTTTAACCGTGCAACGTTCCCACATACTCACCCCCTCAAACCGTAACCACACCAAAAAACCACTTCTTGATGATTTTCAATCAGCAAGACAGGTTGCCCCTGAACTAACCTCACCGAAAAACCACCTTTAGATTGCTTTCTGGTGCTTATCAAGTTCTCCTGAGTGACTGGTCGTTCTGAAAACTTTACTTTTCACAGCATCATTTTATAATACTGTAAATCATAAAAACAACCCAGTAAAGAAAAAAGAGCGACTTATGTTGAGACGAGAAAACCAAGGAGATTTGTTCGATGACCAGGTGGTGTTGCCATCACTGGAGTCGGTTCTTACCGGTATATCTTCCAGTCAGCGTTGTGACGATAGAACAACGTACTTCTCAGCGCCGGATGTGGACTTGAGTTTGTACGACCACATCATTGTTTGCCTGTCTGGAGGCAAGGACTCGATTGCTGCGTACTTGCGGCTGGTGGACATGGGTGTTGATAAGTCAAAGGTGGAGTTCTGGCACCATGATGTTGATGGTCAGGAAGGTAGTTCGTTGATGGATTGGGCCTTCATGCGTGATTACTGTCGTCAGCTCGGGGAAGAACTGGGTGTCCCAATGTACTTCTCGTGGCTTGAGGGCGGCTTTGAGGGCGAAATGCTCAAAGACAATGCCTATAGCCACCCCCATCGTGTAGAGACGCCTGAGGGGCTTCTGGTGCTGCCTAGAGACCATAAGCGCTCTAAGCCTGGTACACGCCTTCGTTTCCCTCAGCAATCGCCATCACTCCAAACAAGGTGGTGTTCATCAGCCTTGAAGATCGATGTTGGCCGCAGAGCTCTTAATAACCAGGAGCGCTTCAAGGGGAAGAAGATCCTTTTCATCACTGGTGAGCGCCGGGAGGAAAGTGCAAACAGATCCAAGTACAACCAGCTTGAGGCTCATGCCTGTGACAGAAGATATGGGAAGACTGCACGGTTAGTTGATGCCTGGAGGCCCGTTCTTCATTGGACTGAGGAAGAGGTATGGGAAGTAATCGAGCGTCACCGCATTCTGGCCCCAGTCCCTTATCGCCTTGGTTGGAGCCGGTCTTCGTGTATGACCTGCATCTACAACTCACAGCGTATCTGGTCCACTATCCGTCACTACTGGCCTGAACGAGCTGGGAAGATTGCTCAGTATGAACAAACCTTTGGTGTGACGGTATCAAGAAAAAAAATCGACGTAATAGATTTAGGTTCTGCTGTTGCGCCGATACAGATTAGTGATGTTGAGGCATTGGAGCAGGTATCCAGAGAGGATTACACGCTCCCGATTTTTGTGCCGGAGGGGCAGAAGTGGGTTCTCCCTGGTGGCGCATTTGGCCGAGAGGCCTGTGGTTCTGATTGATTTGTGCAGAGGTGGTAATGTTGGATTTTGTTTTTTTGGTGTTTTTGGGGCTGGGCATATCTATGGTGCTGGTGCGTCGGTCTTCCCGTAAGGGGATGGATCTTGAACTGACATGGCTCCAGTCGTTGAAGGTTGTGCTGGTTCGTGGAGCTGTTGCATTGGGTCTGGGGTTTGGCATTGGCAGGCTTGTATTGATGGGGATGCAGTATGGTTTCCTTAGTGAGTCTGTCCTGAGGGAACATGCACTTGTCTCCGTAGCGGTGGTGCTGATCTGTGGGCTTGGTTCGTTCGTTGCGTTTCACTGGATCATCGGGAGGATCTCTGGAAGATCGATCAGCGTCGTTTCTGTGATCAAAGCTGTGGTGTACGAGTCTGGTTACTTTGTGCTGTCGATGCTTATCTTGTTAGTGATACTCGTCCTGTTCGGCCTTGCATACGAGACTTTTCTCTAAAAAACAGTGTTGATTATTTTTTGCTCAGCGATCAAAAGGATAAATATAAAGATCTTTAGATCTTTGTATAAAGGATTAAAAGCGGTTAAAAACAGGTTAGGCGCTCTGAGTTGTCATTCAACGCATTGATATTGCTGGCATTTTCATATTTATTCCGTGCAACGAACCCATAGGTTGCCGTGCAGCGAACCCATAGGTTGCCGTGCAACGCCCCCACATACCCTTGGATCTTATCCACTGTTATCCACACGGAACCCCTTTTTTTTCCACAAAATCCTTACAAAACAGAGCTTTCGTGCAGCGTTCCCACATATCAGAACTGGTGTTCGTGCAGTGTTCCCACATGTCTAAGGTTATACGTGCAGTCAGCCCATATATTCTCTTCTTAACGTGCAACGTTCCCATATATCAATTTTGGTCGTTTTTTGCTCCGTGCAGCGTACCCACATGTGATCGTGCAGCGCTCCCACATACCAAAACCCCGTTTATGCACAGGAAATGTGGATAACTTTTGGCCTCTTTTTATGTGAGCACGATCACTTTATGGACTATTGGAGTCATTTTGACTGCCTTTTTAGGTTTGTCCTGATCTGTCAATCTTTGTTCTGCTTCGTCAATCGTGCAGAGTTCCCATATATCGAGAGGTTCAGAACCTGCTTTCGTGCAACGTACCCACATATCAAATCTCATAACGTGCAGGTCCCCCACATCCTCACCCTTTAACTATCAATACCTTACGGGAACCACTCTACGGGAACCACTGGAGCAGCATGGCACTTATCCTTCGTCGTGGCTTACGCTTGCACGATACTGAGACTCGGCTTGCAACTACCGTGCAACGTTCCCATATATCGAGCCTCAGCCCACGAAGCATCTGGGGTCACGTTCGCTCTATCCGTGCAGCTCCCCCATATGCGGAGGCATTCCGTTTCCGGTCTTTCCTTGTGGGCGTACCTTGTGCGCTTTCTTCTGGCATAAAAAAAGGCGCTGACGCGCCTATCTTTCTTTTCCCTGGGGTATTGGGAGCTTCTGGTGGCTACCTCCCCTTACGCTGGGGTTCATCAATGATGTCGTGGTCGATCATGCCTTGCTTGATGGCCCGTAGCTCTGTCTGCTGCTTACGCTTGTTGGACGCCATCACCTGCTTCACGAAGTTCTCATGAGGCCTTATGACGTACCGCACGTCGATGACTCTGCGGCCATCCTTGATCTGGTTCGCGTCGTAGTCGCTTATGACCTCTTGTTTGATGAGGGCCTCCAGAGCGAGCTTCATAGCTCTGACGTTCTCCGGCATCCGTGGGCTCAATTCACGAGGGCTCTGTGTCAGGAAGCTGATAAGCGATGGCGTGTACGGCGAATCTGGCGATGCTTGAGTCCAGTAGTGGCTCATTCGCTTGTAGATGTACCGTGCAAGAGGGGAGCGGATTTGCATTCCGATTTTGTAGTTGTACTGACGAAACGACAGATTCATGATCGATTCGTTTACCAGCGGGTTGAACTGCACATAGCACCTGGCGTTCCCGCCTTTCTTGCGAAACTCACCTCTGGTGGTAAGTCCCACCATCGGGAAGAAGCTGGAGCTGATGAAGGCTTCGCCGTCATCACTGATACATTCGAGTGTTGCGCCACGACAAACCTGGATTGCTTCCTTGATTTCGTTCAGGTTGTAACCGTGACCCATCTTCGAGAGCTCTTTCTGGAGTTCGTACAGAGTGAACATGACTCCAGCCTTGCCCTCGATGATATGGCCTTTCCCGTTCACTGCGAGCTTGCGTAGAGCATCCTCAAGGATTTCCTCTCGCTGTCCCGCGTAGATCAGCACGGTTCTTCCGTCATCCTTCTCGATGATGGCTGGCTTCACCTTCACCGTGAAATGCTGGCCTCTGATGGTGCATTGTCGTGTCACTACAGCGTTGGATAAATCTTCATGCTCACGCTTTTGGTCCCAAATGTACTTCGGCAGCGCATCGTAGATCTCGATGGTGTTGGAGTAGTCGTCTTTCTTGGCCGGAGATTCAATGATCTCAAACAGGCTCATTTGCGGTGAGTCTTTGATTACGTCGAGTTTCTCCAGGTCTTTGTCTTTGGTTCTCTTGCTCATGATTGTTCCGTCGATACTTTCTAGCTGGTGGTCCAT